>CAXREU010000072.1:0-6063 GCA_964229715.1 Halobacterium sp. | reverse complement strand
CGCCGCCCACGACCTCGCAGCGCGCGGCGCAGCCGTCACCGTCTACGAGCGCGGCGACGTCGCCGGCGAGAGTACGGGCCGCGCCGCGGGGATTCTCTACGACGCATACGCCGAGGACGTGGACGCGCGCATCGCCGCGCGCGCCATCGAGCGCTTCCGCGCGCTTTCGGGCACGGGCGAGTTCGAGTTTCGGGAGACGCCGTACCTCTGGTTCGTCACCGAACCCGGCCGGAAGGCCGACGCCATCCGCGAGCAGGTCGCGGGGATGCAGCGCCACGACCGCCGCGTCGAACGCGTCGACCCCGAGGACCTCGCCCACGAGTATCCGGCGCTCCGTACCGAGGATGTCGTCGAGGCGGCCGTCTCGCACAACGCCGGGGTTGCGGACACCGCCGCGTACGCCGATACCGTCGCGGAAGTGGCGGTCGCGGCAGGCGTTGACCTCCGCGAGCACGCGGCCGCGAGCGTCGCGCTTGACCCGCCGCGCGTGAACGGCGACGCCTACGACGCCGTGCTCCTCGCAGCCGGCGCGCACACCGCCCACGTGCTCGCCGACGCCGGCATCTCGGTTCCGCTGAAGCCGTACCGCGTGCAGGCGCTCACCGCAGACTTCTCGGGGGAGATTCCGACGCTCTACGACGCGACCGAGGGCTATTACGCGCGCCCTCACCCCGAGGGCGTGCTCGCCGGCGACGGCACCGAGGCGGTCGAAGCCGACCCCGAGACGTACGACCGCGACGGCGACGACTGGTTCATCGACGCGATGCGCGAGCGACTCGCCGACCGTCTCCCCGGCTACGAGTCCGACGTTCGCCGCGCGTGGGCGGGCCTCTGTACCGCCACTCCGGACCGCAACCCACTGCTCGGCGAACTCGCCGACGGCTTCTACGTCGCGGCCGGCTGGCAGGGCCACGGCTTCATGCGCGCGCCAGCGACCGGCGAAGCAGTTGCATCAGAAATCCTGGGCGGGGAGGGCGTCCCCGCGTTCGACCCGACGCGCTTCGACGGCGACGAGGACTTCGACGTCGTTGAGGGGATGACCGTCGAGTAGGGCGCGCTACTCCTCGGCTTCGTCCGCGTCGCCCGACGTCGTCACGTCCACTTCGGTGCCCTCGGGCTCGCCCTTCGGGAGAAAGACGTACAGCGCGCCGTTGTCGCGCAGCTCCGCGCGCGCCTCGTCGGCGTCCACCACCGCGTCCGCGGGAAGTTCGGCACGGCCGTCGAGCTGCAGGCCGCGACCCGGGAACACCATCTCGAAGCCGTCGCGGAACTCTCGGAAGCGGTCGACTCGGACCTCGACGGCGCCGCCGACGTAGTTCACCTGCACGTCGCTGGTGGTCGCGCCCGGCGCGTCGAACACCACGAGGTACTCGTCGTCGCTCTCGAGGATGTCCACCGGCAGCGGCGACTCCTCCTGCATCTGGGAGGCCGCGCGGCCCAGCCGCTCGAAGACGGCGTCGCCGACGCGCTCCGCGAACTCGCGTGCTCTCATAACTCGATGCGCTCCAGGCAGTCGGTGCCACCACACAGCGGACACTGCAGGTCCTCGATAGTGAGGTCGTCGCTGACGTCGTACGTGTAGTGGTTCTCGAACATGTCCAGCTCGCAGTCGTCGCTCGTGCACTTCAGTTCCTCAGTAGCGGGCATACGCGGCTGTTGGGCCGGCGCGGGCATAAAGCAGCGGGCTGCGGTGAGAACGACTGCGGGCGCTCCACAAGACGAAAGTACCGCGGCGTCAGTGCGTCAGCCATGCCTTCGGTCCGCGCCCCGCGACTCGTCCTCCTCGTCAGCGTACTCGCGGGCGTCGCGAACAGCGTCCTCTTCCCGCTGCGCAACCCCGAACAGGTCGCGCTCGCGACGGACGTCTACTACTACTCGGCGCGCGCCGCGCTCCGCGGCGCCGACTTCTACGCCGTCAACCCACTCGGCCAGACCGGCTTCCGGTACCCGCCCGCGGTCGTGCTCGCGTTCGCCCCGCACGCCGCGCTCGGCGACCCCGTGCTCGCGTACGCGCTCCAGACGCTCCTGAACCTCGCCGCGCTCGCGGCACTCGCCGTGCTCGTGGTTCGTACCGTCGAACGTGCAGGCGTCGCTCTCGCTACGCTCGACCGCGCGGCTCACGGTTGCACCGCTCGCTCAGTCCGCGGTCTCACTACGCTCGACCGCGTACTTCTCGCGACCACCGTCTTCATCGTCGGGCCCGTCGGCGTCAACCTCGTGATGGGACAGGTGAACCCGCTGCTCGCGCTCGGCCTCGCGGGCGGCGCCGTCCTCCTGGAACGCGACCGCGACACTGTCGCTGGCGCGGCGTTCGGCCTGGTCGCGCTCGTGAAACTGTTCCCCGCGTTCGTCGGCGTCTGGCTGCTCCGCCGGCGCGCGTGGCGCGCCATCGCCGCCGCCACTGTCACGGGGCTCGCTGGCCTCGCTGTGGGCCTGCTCGCCTTCGGTCCGGACGCCTCGGTCACGTACGTCACCGAGACGCTCGCCGGCGAAACCGCGGTCGCGTCGTTCGCTGGCGGCCCCGACCCTACTGCGCCCTTCGTCACGGTTCGCCGGCAGTTGGCCGTGCTCGCGCCCGGACTCCCCTCGTCGTGGCTGCTACCGGTCGGCGCGCTCGTGCTCGCACCCGTCTTCGTCGGCGTCAATCGCGTGGTCACGGACCTCCGCAGCCGCCTCGTCGCGCTCCAGGGGACGCTGCTCGCCACGCTCCTGTTGCTCCCCCTCGAACCGTTCTACGTTATTCTCGTCCTGTTTCCGCTGCTCCCGCTGCTGTATGTGCTCGACGACGGGTGGCCCCGGCGGCTCTTCCTCGCCGGCGCCCTCCTGCTGTTGGTTCCGGTCACGTGGGCGAGCGTCACTTCGATGACGGCCGTGCTGCCAGCAGGCGCCAGCGTCGTCCGGGCCGCTGCGCGCGCCCTCTTCTCGTTCGTGCTCCCGCCGACGATTGGCGTGTATCTCGTGCTCGCGGGCTGCCTGCTCTTCCAGCACCGGATGGCGACCGGTGCTCGTCCGTCCGTGTAGTTACGTTCTTACGCGTCGAAGCCCAACGCTGGTGCATGATTGACCCCGCGGAGTTGGACGTAACGCTCGTCGACGGCTACGTCGACGAGCCGGCGCACTTCGGGGTGCCGCCATACATCTCCACGTATCCGCGGTACGCGGCCGGCGCGCTCGTGGACGCCGGCGTCCCCGAGGACCGAATTACGTACCACACCATCGACGAACTCCGCGAGGACAAATCACTGTTCAACGACGTCGCCGACGCCGACCTCTTCGTCTACGTCGGCGGGATGACCGTCCCCGGAAAGTACGTCGGCGGGACGCCCGCTGAGCCCGACGAAGTCCGCGAGATGGCGTGGGTCGCGGAGGGCACGAGCATCATGGGCGGGCCCGTGCGGTTCGGCGTCGGCGAGGAGAACGCGGGCGCCCAGGAGATGCAGCGTCAGGACCTCGACTTCGACTTCCTCGCAATGGCGGACGTCGAAGCCGCCGTCTACGACCTCGTGGACAACGGCCTCGAAGGGTTCGAGGACCGCTACCGCGACAACGAGGAAATCGACCGCTGGGGCGCGAAGGGGGCGTTCGTCGTCGAGCAGCACCCGAACTACCCCGACTACCTCATCTGCGAGATGGAGACCTCGCGGGGCTGCGCGTACCGCTGTTCGTTCTGCACGGAGCCGATGTACGGCGACCCCGGGTTCCGAAGCGCACAGAGCGTCGTGCGGGAGGTCGGGAACCTCTCCGACCACGGCGCGCGCCACTTCCGGCTCGGGCGGCAGGCCGACATCCTCGCGTTCGGCGGGGACGGCGAAGCGCCGAACCCGGACGCGCTGCGGCGGCTCTACGGCGGTATCCGGGAGGTCGCGCCGGACCTGGAGACGCTGCACCTCGACAACATGAACCCGGTGACCATCGTGGACTACCCCGAGAAGTCCCGGGAGGCCATCCGCATCATCGCCGAGCACAACACGGCAGGCGACACCGCGGCGTTCGGCCTCGAATCGGCGGACCCCGTGGTGCAGGAGGAGAACAACCTCCTCGTGTCCGCCGAGGAGTGTCTCGAGGCGGTCCGCGTCGTCAACGAAGTCGGCGGCTGGCGGCCCGGCGAGTCACCCGACGACGCGCCCACTTGGGGCGACGAGGCGACGAACCGGCTGCCGAAGCTTCTGCCCGGCATCAACCTCGTGCACGGCTTGACGGGCGAACGCGAGGAGACGTTCGCGCACAACAAGCGCTTCCTCCAGAGCGTGCTCGACGAGGGGCTAATGTTGCGCCGCATCAACATCCGGCAGGTGATGGCGTTCGAGGGCACCGACATGGCCGAGACGGGCGCCCAGCTCGCCGAGGACCACAAACAGCAGTTCAAGCGCTACAAGCAGGACGTCCGGGAGGAAATCGACAACGCGATGCTGAACCGCGTGGTGCCGCCGGGCACGCTCCTGAAGGACGTCCACCTGGAGTACCACCAGGACGGGAAGACGTTCGGCCGGCAACTCGGCACGTACTCGCTGCTCGTGGGGATTCCCGGTGAGCGCGAACTCGGCCAGACCATCGACGTCGCGGTCACCGACCACGGCTACCGCTCGGTCACGGGCGTCCCGCACCCGCTGGACGTCAACGAGGCGTCGATGGACGAACTCACGGCGATTCCCGGCATCGGAAAGTCGACGGCCGGCGACCTGCTCGTCGACCGGCCCCACGACTCCGCGCCGAGCGTCGAGGACGCTGACCTCGCGAAGTTCACGCAGTGAATCGCCTCGGGGTCGAACCCCGGGCCATTCTCCGACACCGCCTGTAAAAAGATGCGGCGCGCTCAGTACTCGTCTTCGATGATTTCGCCGACCGCGAAGTTCGACTTCACTTCGGTCACTTCGACTTTCACGCGCTCGCCGATTTCGGCGTCCGGCACGATGATGACGTAGCCGCGTTCGACGCGCGCGATGCCGTCGCCCTGCTTGCCGATGTCCTCGATTTCGACGTATCGGATCTCGCCCTCCTCGACGGGGGGCTGGGGTTCGGACTCGGCGGGCTCGCCGGCGGTCTCGGTTTCGGTCCCGGCCTCGGCTTCGGCCTGCGAGATGAGCGCGACGCGGTAGACGTCGCCGGGTTCGACGGAGCCGGCTTCGACTTCGCTCCGCGGAATTTCGACGACGTACTCGTCGTCCTTGACAGTCACTTCCGCACTGAACAGACAGAGGAGTTGGTCAGAGATTTCCATGACGGGCCTCCATTCGTGCGTGTCGGCCCCGTGACTTAATCGTTGCCACGGCCCTGCCGTGCGACGACCGCCCGTTCAGCCCTCGTAGGCCGTCCCGTCCGGGCGTTTCGCGCCTTCGGAGTCGTGCACGACCGTCTCGTCGGGACCGGGGTTCGCGGGCTCGTAGTTGTCCCGGACGGCGATGGCTTCCTCGATGTCGCGCACCGCCCGCTGCTTCAGGGCTTCCGCCAGCGACTCGGCGTTCTCGCGGGAGATGTCCCGCCCGAGTCCCTCGCACTCGTGAGCGCGCACCATCCCGGACTCGTCGACTGCCTCGCCCATCGGCTGACTCGTCCCGCCGAGCGCGACGCTGAACGGGTACGTCTCGCAGATGAGCGGCCGGCTGTCGTGGACTGTGCACGCTCCGGTTCCGGCCTCGTCCTCCTCGTAGAACGTGCAGTCCCCGCAGGCAGCGGTCTGGAGCGCCCACTCGAACGTCTCCCCCGTGCCGTCCTCGTCCAGCCCGTACGGCATCGGGCGCGCAATCTCGCGCCAGTCCCGGTCGGTGGCGTCCTCCAGCTCCCGGACTTCGTCGGGGAACACGGTCGCCGTGTGCGGGTCGTCGTCCTCGCTCTTACAGCACGCCCCACACCGCGTGCACTCGAAGCCGATGGCCTCGATGGCGTCCGCCAACTCGGCCACGTCGAGGTCCCGCGCGCGTTCGAGTTCGACTTCGAGCTCCTCCATGGGCCTGGGTTGGCAGCGAGTGCGGAAAAGATTCGCGGGCTAGGTATTGACTCATTACTCTCCTCCGATGGCCCCGTCGACGCTTCCTCGAAAGCCCCCTCCCGGGGGGGGGGGGGGGG
>CAXREU010000071.1:0-2724 GCA_964229715.1 Halobacterium sp. | reverse complement strand
GTTCGAGCCGCTGTCGTTCACCGGCGGCCGCGGGGACGTCATTGCGGGGCTCGCCGACGCCGTCGTCGGCATGGGCGCCGCCGAGGCAGCCGCAGTGACGGTCCCGCCGGAAGCGGCGTACGGCGAGCACGACCCCGAGCGAGTGCGCGAGTACGACCCCGAGACGTTCGAGGGAATGGTCGGGCAGTCGCCGGAGGTCGGCCTCCACGTCGAAGCGGAGAACGGCCTCCCCGGGGACGTGACCGCCGTCACCGACGAGCACGTCGCGGTGGATTTCAACCACGAACTCGCGGGGAAGACGCTGATTTTCGACGTGCGCGTGCTCGCCGTCGACTGATTACTCGACCGCGCGGCGCTCGATTTCGGTGTGCGAGCCAGCGACGTGGACGCAGTCGATGAAGTTGTTGTCCGCGAGCCAATTCACATAGTGGACGAACGCGGCGGTACGGCCGGCGCGGCGGTCGCGACGGCGAAGACGAGCGGCGAGCCCGGTTCGCGGAACGTGTAGACGGCCAGCAGCGGCACCACCATGACGCCGCCGAGTCGGTAGCCGCTGGACTGGGAGACGACGGCGGTCAGACAGATGCCGACGACCATGATGGCGGTTGCAGCGAGCATCGGGACCCGAGCCGGTAGCGCTCACTCGGGGCGTTGCGAGTTCCACACGTCAATCTGTCGGCCTCCTATCGAAGCCGCGTGGGTCGAGCCACCTACTCGTCGAGTTCCGCCCCGCAGTCCGGGCACTCCTCGTCGACGACGGTCACCTGCGCGTCGCAGTGCGGACAGAACTCCAGCCAGCACGCGCGGTCTCCCATGTGCTCGCCTACCACGGCCACGGCCTTCAGTCCTGCCCGTGGATGGTCTCGTGGAACGCGACGACGAGCGCGGGCACGACGACCATGAAGATGTGCTCCTCGACGGGGATGCCGAGGACGTCCACACCGGTGCGGAGTTGGATGGCGAACACGCCGATGGTGAGGGTGTACCAGTCCCAGAGATAGGCGATTGGGTAGAGCGCGGCGACGGTGACGCCGGCACGCCGGAGCGCGCCCGCTCGGTAGAGGAGGGCGAACGCGAGCGCGCCGAACGCCACCTCCGACGCGAGGTACGTGTACGAGCCGAAGACGGCGCCTACGTCGGGAACGCCAGCAGGTAACACGGGGCACAGTACGTGTGCCAGCACCAAAACTCTGGGAGGGAGTCCGGGAATCTGAAGGCCGCAACAAAGTTGAAGGCGCTGGTCCGTGACGTTCTACCCGAACGCCCATGGATATCTCTGACATCGCGACGAACGATTACATCGAGGTCGAAGCCGAACAACGGTTGGGGAAGGTACGTTCTATCTTCGAGGAGAAAAACCCGAAAGGCATCATCGTCACTGAAGCTGGCCAGTACGAGGGAGTCATCACGGAGCGACAGCTCATCGGCTCGCACATCGAGGACGACACGCGCGTCGCCGCGCTCACGATGCCCGCGCCGAAAGTCGACCGCACCGAGGATGTCCGCGACACCGCGCGCATGCTCGTCGAGGGCGGCACGAAAATCGCGCCCGTCTTCGAAGCCGGCGACCTCTGGGGCATCGTCACCGAGGACGCCATCCTCGAAGCCGTCATCGACAGCCTCGATGCGCTCACCGTCGGTCAAATCTTCAGCGAGAACGTCGTCACCGTTGAAGAGGACGACAACATGGGCACCGTCATCAATCGGCTCCGCGAGCACGGCATCTCGCGACTGCCGGTTCTCGACGAGGACGGCTTCCTCACCGGCGTCGTCACCGTCCACGACGTCGTGGACTTCGTCGTCCGGGACATCTCCAAGACGACGCGCGGCGACCGCCGTGGCGAAGTCGAACGCATGCTCGACCTCCCGGTCTACGACGTGATGTCCAGTCCCGTCGAGACGGTCACCGTCGACGACAGCGTGCAGGACGCCGTCGAGACGATGCTCGATAACGACTACTCCGGACTCGTCGTCACGCCCGCTGACGACGACCGCGTCGTCGGCGGCGTGCTCACCAAGACGGACGTGCTGCGCGCGCTCTCCTACACTGAGGAGGACCGCATGGACGTCCAGATTACGAACATCGACCTGCTGGACACGCTCTCGCGCCAGGAGGTCCAGGAGCGCATCGAACAGGTCACGAACAAGTACAGCGATATGAACGTCCACCACGCCCACGTGCGCCTCCACAAGCACAAGGAGAAGCTCCGCGGCACCCCGCTCATCCAGACCCAGATTCGCCTCCGCACCAACAAGGGCCAGATGGCCGGCACCGGCGAAGGATACGGAGCGGACAACTCCTTCTACATGGCGCTTGATACCCTCGAGCGCAACGTCCTCGAACACAAGGGCATCGAACACGACGAGGAGTACGAAGGCCAGCTCCTCCGGAAGCTGAACCAGCTCTAAGCAGGCACGTTTTGCTGCGCGAGCGGCCTACGGCCGCTCGTCCGCTCGCGGGCCGTCAGCCCGAACGGTCACCTGCAGATGCACGTCTGTCGGCCTCTCGGCTAGCGATTCTCTACCGGCTGCGTAGGTTCAAGGCGGAGAGCGGGACCAACCCTGCGCGTGACCTGAATCTGGCGCAGGTCGGTCGAGGCGGGAGTGCGGCACACCGGCCTGCGGACGTTCGCGCCGCCTGTTCGCAAGAGATACACGACAGCATCGGCGAGCGAGCGGCTTGAAAAGCCCGAGCGAAGCCGTTCACCGCGCGACCGCAGGGAG
>CAXREU010000070.1:0-6096 GCA_964229715.1 Halobacterium sp. | reverse complement strand
CTCGGTCCCGCTCGGCTCGCAAAAAGCTACGCTAAAACTCTCTGCGCTCACTTCGTTCGCGCAGTGAACCGCGCGCGTAGCGCGCGGATGCTACACCCGACAGCCGCGGGCACACGAGGCGGCTTCGACGCGGGTGGCGCTCGACAATCTCAGGCCGCGTTCGCGTTCAGTGCTCGCCGGCGACGATGTCGGCGACCCGCTGTCGGTCGAACAGCTGTTCGTCAGCGCCGAATTCTTCGGGGTAGAGTCCGCGAGCCGCGCGTTCGAGCTGGAAGAGGTGGATGATCGGACCCTGGTAGGTGACGCCGCCGTAGAAGACGCGGTCGTTCTGGACCGCGGACAGCCGGCTGCCGGTGGCGTGCTCAGCCATGTACGACGCGATTTCGCTCTGGACGTACTCCTCAGTGACTTCACCCTGGAGGCGGATGGCGATGGCGTCGGGGTCCGCGTCGCGGAGCGTCTCGTAGTCGACCGTGCCGCCGCCGGTCTGGGCGTCCCGGACGCCCGCGTCAGCGAGCGCGTCCCCGACGCCGAGGTCGCGGTAGTGTTTCGATTGAGTGCCCTCCCCGACGAGGTAGGGGTAGAACGAGTCCGGCGGGACGCCGGCGGGGTAGAGGACGGCGATGTCGGGGCGCTCGTCGGGGAGCCGAGCTTGGACATCGGCGAGCACTTCGTCGTGATAGGCGGCGAAGGCCTCGTAGCGCGCTCGCTCGTCGAAGACTTCCGCGAGCTTCTCGAAGGCCTCGTACATCGAGTAGTAGGGGTAGTCGTGCCAGTCGTAGACGCGCGTGAATCCAGTGTTGCCGAGGAAGGGACCAACGTTGGTGGCAATTTCGTCGACCTCGCTCTGGCTCCAGCCCAGCCGGTTCACCATGAAGTTGGGGTCGACGACGTGGAGGTCGGCGTCGACCTGGTAGTACATCTCCGTGTTGGTGCCGTCGCTCCACAGCTCGACGAGGTCGTCTTTGTCGACGGAGACGCCGGGGAGCTCGTCGTAGAGGTGGGTAGCGAATCTGGCGGCGACGCCGATGGCGGCGAGCCCGTCGCCGTGGCCGAGCGCGACGCCCATGTCCGCGTAGTCGGCGGTGTACGGCGACCAGGTCTCGGGGACGTCGTCGAATTCGACGGTGCCGACCGGTTCCATGGTCACCGAGTACGAGCCGTCGTCGGTGGTGGCTGTGGAGTCGGTCCCGTCAGCGGTCGTCGTGTCCGTCGTTTCGTCGGGACCACTGTCGCCGCCGAGGCAGCCGGCCAGCAGCCCGCCGCCGATGACGGCGCCGCCGGTCTCGATGTACTCTCTGCGCGTCGGAATCTGTGTCGTCGCAGCGCGAGACATATTTTTAGGCTAGCCTAAAAGCACATAACGGTTCCGTCTCGGCCGCGTCAGTCGCTGTCGGTCCGGTCGAGGTACGCGCGGATGCGGTCGTCGTCGAGATGTTCGAGGATGCGGTCGTGGGCTTCCCGGCGGCGGCGCTCGATTTCCTCGTCGTCGACGTACCTGCCGAGGCGGTCCGACGCCTCCGCGTCCCGGAGCGTCTCCAGTTCGTCCTCGCTCAGGTCGTGGTCGGCGGGGACGTGTTCATCGAAGTACTCGCGCCAGCGGTCCGGGTCCGCCCACTCCTCGTCGCGAGCGCGCTCGCGCCGGAGCCCGTCGACGCGCTCGGCCCAGCCCGCGGGCTATCCTCGGTCGCGGCGCCCCTCCCCGACGACGTGGCGCCCGACGAGCGCGCCGAAGCCCGCCACCGCAATCGCCTGCGTCGACCACTCTTCGACCGGCGACGCGACGTAGAGCCCCTCGATGGGCGTGCGGCCGTCAGCGTCGGCGTACGTCCGGTTGAAGTGCTCGTGCTCCTCGCCGCCGTGCTCGTGGGACTCGTACATCTCGTCGGCGTCGTCCAGCGGCCGGAGGTAGTCAGCGTCGTAGCGGGTCGCCGCGACGACGCGGGTCGCGCGCACGGGTTCGCCGGACTGTGGTTCGAGAACGAAGCCGCCGTCGTCGGCCCGCTCGACCGATTCGACGAGGTCCTCAACGAGTTCACAGCCCGCTGCTTCGGCGTGGTCGTGCGCGAGCGCGTAGAACGTCTCGATGTCGATGCCCGCTGGGAAGCCGAGGTAGTTCTGTAGATGCGCGCACTGCCGGAGCGACGAGCGCCCACGGTCGAAGACGACCGTATCGAGACCCTCGCGGGCGGTGAAGACGCCCGCAGAGCAGCCCGCCGGCCCGCCGCCGACGACGGCGACGTCCCACTCTACGTCTGCGTCGGTCACGCGTCGCCCCCGCTAGCACTGGCTCGTCGTTCGGCAGCGTCGCGCGTCGGCCACTCAGTTCGGTCGCACTGGTGCACGTGTTTTAGGCTGGCCTAATCGAACATAAACGCATCGGGAGCGCGCAACAACTGTTATGCGGCGGGCGACGCCACTTTCAGACATGAGCATCGACGATTCAAGCGAGTCCGAAGACGAGGCGCCGGACGAGACACCGGGTGAAATAGTGGACGAAACACCGGGCATCGACGAGGCCTACTGCCGGAACTGCGGCGAAATCATCGATGCGCAGGCCGAAATCTGCCCGGAGTGTGGCGTACGCCAGCGCTCCCCGGACACCGGCGTCGGAAACGACGCGGGCATCGCGGCGGTCGCGTCGCTCATCATCCCGGGCGCGGGCCAAATTTATCTCGGCCACCTCGGGCGCGGCCTCGGCTTCATCGTCGCGTCGTTCGTCGCCGGGCTGTTCTCGGTGGTTCTCATCGGCATCCCGTTCCTGCTGGCCATCTGGGTGTACGCCATCTACGACGCCTACCACCTCGCCGAGGACCCCGAGCGCGGCGCGTAGTCGACGCGAATCCCAACGGATTTGCCGGCCTCGGGCGAACGACCACGTAATGGACGACGAGCTCACCGAGCGCGTGCGCCGCGAAGCCGAGACGGCGGCGCTGTACAACGCGCTCAAACACGACAGCGACGCTCAGGTCGGCGCCATCATGGGGCCGCTGATGGGCGAGAACCCGGAGTTCCGGGAGCACGGCGACGAGATTCCCGGCATCATCGCACCCGTCATCGACGAGGTGAACGCGATGGACGCCGCCCAGCAACGCGAGCGCCTCGCGGAACTGGCGCCCGAGCGCGTCGAGGAACTCGAAGCCGAAGACGAGGAAGAGGACGAGGTGCTGCCGGACCTCCCGAACGCCGACGACTACGACGACATCCGGATGCGGTGCGCGCCGAACCCGAACGGCCCGTGGCACATCGGTCACGCCCGCATGCCCGCGGTCATCGGGACGTACGCCGAGGAGTACGACGGCGAGTTCATCGTGCGCTTCGACGACACCGACCCCGAGACCAAGCGCCCGCTGCTGTGGGCGTACGACGAGATTATCGAGGAAATCGAGTACCTGGGCTTCGAGCCCGCCGAAGTGTACCGCGCCAGCGACCGCCTGGAGACGTACTACGAGCACGCCCGCGACCTCATCGACCTCTGCGGCGCGTACACGTGTAGCTGTCCCGCGGGCGAGTTCTCCGAGCTGAAGAACGACGGGGAGGCGTGCCCGCACCGCGAGAAAGACGCCGACACCGTCCACGAGGAGTTCGAGGCGATGGTCGACGGCGAGTACGACTCCGGCGAGATGGTGCTGCGCGTGAAGACCGACATCGAGCACAAGAACCCCGCGCTCCGCGACTGGGTGGCGTTCCGCATCATCGACACCCCGCACCCGCGCGAGGAGGCCGAACAGTACCGCTGCTGGCCGATGCTGGACTTCCAGTCCGGCGTCGACGACCACCTCACCGGCGTCACGCACATCATCCGCGGCATCGACCTGCAGGACTCCGCGAAGCGCCAGCAGTTCGTCTACGACTACTTCGACTGGGCGTACCCCGAGGTCATCCATTGGGGCCACGTGCAGGTCGACGCCTACGACGTGAAGATGTCCACGTCGACCATCCGCGAGCTCATCGACGCGGGCGAACTCGACGGCTGGGACGACCCGCGCGCGCCGACGCTCCCGAGCGTCCAGCGCCGCGGCATCCGCGGGGAAGCCATCGTGGACGCGATGGTGGAGTTGGGGACGTCCACGAGCAACGTCGACCTCTCGATGTCCGCCATCTACTCGAACAACCGCGACCTCGTCGACGACGAGGCGCCCCGCCAGTTCCTCGTCCGCGACGACTTCGAGGCGCGCGCCAAGGACGCCGACGAGGAGTACGCCGCCATCGAGGTGCCCGTCGACAGCGGGCCGGACAGCGCGAACCCGCCCGTCCACCCCGAGCACGAGGACCGCGGCGAGCGCGACATCCCCGTCGCCGACGGCGTGCTACTCGAGGAGAACGACCTGCCGGCAGTCGGCGAGCGCGTCTGGCTGAAGGGGTACGGCCCCGTGCGCTACGATGGCGAGCGCTTCGAATTCCTCGACGCGGACATCGACGTCGTCCGCGAGGAGGGCGTCGACGTTGTCCACTGGGTGCCTGCCGACGACAACGTCCGCGTCCGCCTGCGGACGATGGACGGCGACGTCACGGGCTACGCCGAACCCGGGTTCGCCGACGTCGACCCCGACGAAGTAGTGCAGTTCGTGCGCGTCGGGTTCGCGCGCTGTGACCGTCACGACGCCGACGAGTCGGTCGCGTACTACGCGCACCCCTAGGCGAACTGGAGCCACGCGACGACCGCGAACACGGTCGCCGTGAGCACGATTTGCATTCCTGCGGACGCAAGCACCCCGACAGTCGCGTAGCCGGCGCGCCGCGCGCTCCCGGGGAGGTCGTTACTCGCGCGGAACTCGACAGCGAAAACGGTCGCGGCGACGCCGAGCAGGAGTCCGAGCGGGCCGCCGGGAAGCATGAGGACGAAGCCGACGACGCCCGCCAGCGCCGCGGTCCGTGTGTTGGTGCCGCCGGCGCGAGCACCGACGAAGCCGGCGAGCCAATCGACAAGCGTGGCGACGACTGCGAGGCCGACGAGCACGGCGAGCAAGAGGAAGCCAGGCTCGCCCGTCGTCCACCAGTAGACGAGCACGCCGGCCAGCGAGAGGAGGCCGCTCGGGAGGAGTGGGAGGACGCTCCCTACGACGCCAGCGGCGAGGAGCACGAACGCGACCACGACCAGCGGGTCCATAGTGGCGGTACGCTCGCGGGTCGTTAGTCTTCGTCGGTGAAGCGCGCGAGTTCCTCGCGCGCAGCCGTCGTCCCGTATTCGTCGACGAGTGGGCGGAGCGCGTCGCCGAGCGCGCGCATCGCCTGACTCGTGGAGTGGAAGCCGAGGCTATCGGCGACGGCGTCCCATGGGCGCGCTTGGAGGAGTTTCGCGACGAGCAGGCGCTCCTCGCGGGCCGCGAGGAGGTCGGCGTCGCCGGCGACGAGGTGGTGGCGGGCGAGCCGCCGGAAGGGAGCGGGGTCGACGCTGTACATCCCGGGGCCGTGGGCGGCACCGGCGACGACGCGCCACGACGAGTCCGCGAGGGCCAGCGACTGGGCGGCGTCACAGGCGCGGAGTGCGGCGCGCGCGACGTCCGGGTCGAGGTCGCACAGCGAGTCCGCGAGCACGTCCGGGATGCGGTCCGCGAACCAGCCGGCGTGGCGGTCGTGGAGGCGCTCGCCGGACTGGGAGCGCGGGTCGAGCATCACCGCGGAGTACTCGCCGCTGGTGTCGTTGCGCGTGGTCGAGAGGTGGACCGTCGAGTAGCCGTTCGCGCGCCAGAACGACAGCAGCTCGGGCGTGGCGCCGTAGCCGACGCCGAGCCAGTCGGCGTCGGCCTCGTACTCCCCGCGCAGTTCGCCGTGCAGCCGCGAGCCAAGCCCGCGGGAGCGGGCGGCGTGGTGGGTCGCGATGCGCATCACGCGGTAGCCCACGGGAATCGCGGCGTCCTCGTCGCGGAGTTGACTGGTCAAGACGTCCGGAATCATGTTCCCCTTCACGCGCTCGCCCTCGTACATGGCCGCGCGCAGGTCCGAATCGAGGCCGCCCTCGCGGGCGAGCAGCGCGACGGAGACGACGTGGCCGTCGTGGACGAGCGCGCGCACCGCGAGGTTCGGGGCGTCGCGCAGGCGCGCGAGGTCGTTCGGTGCGGTCCGGTAGTGGGCGTCCACGAGCAGGCCGACCAC
>CAXREU010000069.1:0-15784 GCA_964229715.1 Halobacterium sp. | reverse complement strand
CTCGGCTTCCCCGCCAGCAGTCCACCAGTGAACGATTTCGAGTTCCTGGCTGCCCGACGAGGTCGTCGTTCCGTCGGTGTCAGTGTCGGTCGTCCCGCCGTCGCTGTCGCCGTCTCCGCCACCGCCGAGACAGCCAGCCATCGTGAGCGCGGCACCCGCTGCGCCGGTGCCTTGCAGGTATCGTCGTCGGGTGAGGTTGGTGTCAGATGTCATGGTTAACCGTGTGCGAAACCTAACCAAGCTATTCGTAGCACTCCACTTAATTGTTGCTAATATTTAATCCAAAACCGAGTAAGAACCGACACCATCACTGGCGCGCCCGACGTAAGAGCGCGTTTACTCCCCGAATACATCCGTCTCACGGTGTATCACGAACGATGTGGGCAATCGTCGTGAGGCGGACTACTCGCGGTGACAGCGGTGGTGAACTCCTCCTCGCCGGAAACGGCGAGATTCTCTCGCTGAATTAAGATAGTCGTCGTCAAACGATTCATATGCCGGTGTCAGTATTGCAGAGGTATGGACGAAGACGCCCTCCACCGCGCGCTCGAACGCGCCGGCCTGACAACGTACCAGGTGGAGGCGTACCTCACGCTCCTCGAAATCGGGACCGCGCCCGCCGTCGAGGTAGGGCGGAACTGCTCGGTGCCCGTCTCCCAAATCTACGACGTGCTCCGCGACCTCGAAGAAGCGGGGTACGCCGAGACTATGGACCGGGAGAAGCTGTACGCGCGTCCGACTGACCCCGACGCCATCACGGCGGACCTCCAGACGCGTAGCGAACAACTCGCGGACGCCGCCGACACCATCGAGGACCGCTACGAGCAGCCGCAACTGATGGACCACAAGGTGGCCGTCACCGCCCGCGCGCAGACCGCTGTCGACCACGCCGTCGAGCTCGTCGAGGAAGCCGACCACGTCGTCGAAGTCGCCGCACGAGAAGACCAGTTGGCCGGTCTCCAGCCCGCGCTCGAAGCCGCCCGCGAGCGTGGCGTCGTCGTGCGCGCGTCGGTGTACACAGCTACAGACACTGATTCGAACGAGGTGTTCGACCCGAGCACCGCCGTCTCGGAGCTCCGTGCGTGCCCGATTTCCGGGCCGTTCCTCGTCGTCATCGACCGCGACCGCACGTGTTTCGCCCCGAATGCGCGCGCCGACGAGAGTTACGGCGTCCTGATTCGGGACCGCATCCTGCCGTTCGTCGTTCACTGGTATTTCCTGACGTGCCTGTGGAACACCTACCCCTGTATCTACCGGGCGGACGACGGCTCGATTGCGTACGTCACCGTCGAGGAGTTCATCAGGGACTGGTACGACCTCTGGGCCGACGGCTACCGGCTCCGAGTTTCGGTCCATGGCGTCGACGTCGATTCCCACGACGACCGAACGGTCACCGGCACGGTGTCGGGTATTCACTATCTCGGCGCGAACGGGCGGAAGCATTCGCCGAAGCTCGCCGACCTCGCGAGCGTCACGACGCTGAACGTCGAGACGGCGAACGGCTCGGTGTCTATCGGCGGGTGGGGCGCGGTGTTCGAGGACGTCGAGCTGCGCCGCATCGACGTCCTCGACGTGACCTACGAGCAGTTCGAGTAGTCCCGGGGCTGCGTTCGTCGTGGCAGCGCTCGTTCTTCCCGACCGAGTTCTCGCCTCGTAGCGTGGCGGCCATCGTGCAAGCACAATGGACCCATAATGTCTGATTCCATAGTCATCTATAGTTCTGATTATTCTAATCCACAACCGAGATATTCTGGAATACATGAGAGGGTTCTAAGACAAGGAAATAGACTACAAAAAATTCTAAGAGTGTCTTAGCATATTCTTCCGGACTCACGAGATTCAGGCCCATTCCCTCCGGAATTTTCTCTAAAGTACTTCAGAGCTCCGTCTAGATGCGGTTTCTCGAATAGTGCTATGGTCTACCGCGATTAAATATATCTAATATGGGTAAAACAGGTAATCAACAGGAATCTGATATAGGAATGGCGTGATTGACGTACGGTAGAAATCCAGCGCAAACCACGGACCTTGACTTGCTGGGCACTCCCCGCCACACGGTCGGCGTCGAGCGGAAACGGTACGCACTCGCGAAGCAGTCCACATCCCCCGTAACAACTGTACTCGTGTTATTTCTGCTGCCGCTCGGACGGCGTTCAGGCAGTCGAACTGCGATAGCCGTGCTTAGAAAGCACAAGAACAAGACTTAAACACAGGAATTAGTAAACAGCCTATCAAATTCTATTTGCGCAAAATACAGACTAATATTGCTGTATAGTCGCGCATCTATTCAGTTTTGACTGCTTCAGTAACTCCCTACACAACAGTTCTGGAGACAATCAGACGCAGTAATTACTTGTATGCTTATCGAAATACTACTTGGTGGCACCGTCGCCATCGCCCCAGGCTCGTTTGGACACGAGAAACCCGATTCGAAAAACGGAGCGAGTTGTGGGCGGACGGCGCGATTCAGGCGAACTCGAACGAGGTCGAAAGCGAGTCGACGAACACGTGGTAGGTGCCAGATTCGACGACGTGGCCGCCGTGGGGCTGGTAGAAGCCGAAGTGCTCGGCGGGCACCGAGAGCGAGACATCGCGTGCATCGCCGGGGGCGAGTTCGACGCGCTCGAAGCCGACCAGTTTCCGGTCGGGCTGGACGCGCGAACTCGTCTCCTGGCGGGCGAACACCTGCACCGTCTCCGTGGCGGTGCGGTCGCCCGTATTCCGGACCGTCACAGACACGTCCACGTCGTCGTCGCGTTCGGCGTCCTCGACGCGCACGCCGTCGTACTCGAAGGTCGTGTAGCTCAGGCCGTGGCCGAACTCGTACAGCGGGTCGTAGGAGTCGGGGTGCTCGTCGTCGCCGCTGGGCCGCGGGTGTGCGAGGAAGTTGAACCGCTGGGGGAGATCCGCCGCGGACTCGGGCACCGAAATCGGGAGGCGGCCGCTCGGGTCGTTGTCGCCGAACAGCGTCTCCGCGACGGCGTGACCGCCCTCCGTCCCGGGGAAGTACGCCAGCAGAATCGCGGGCACGTTGTCGTCCAGCCAGTCGACGGCGAGCGGGCGCCCCGTAACCAGCACGCCGACGACCGGCGTCCCGGTTTCGTGCACGCGGCGCGCGAGTTCCTGCTGGGCGTCCGAGAGCCCGAGTTCCGAGCGCGTCGGCCATTCGCTCGTCTCGGTTCCGGCCTGCGCTTGCGGCCCGAACTCGTGGAGGTACCACCCCTCGCCGAGCGCGAGCACAGCGACGTCCGCGTCAGCGGCCTTCTCGACGGCGGCGTCGACGTCCAGCGTCTCGTTGAGCGTCGCACCCTGCTCGTAGGTGACGTCGCCGGCCGTACGCTCCGCGACGGCGTCGAGCACCGTCTCCCCGGGCACGTTCTCGTCGTTCGCGATACTCCAACCACCCAGTTGGTGGACGATATCGTCAGCGTTCGGCCCGCCGACGAACACATCCTCGTTGCCGTCCAGCGGCAGCACGCCGTCGTTTTTCAGCAGCGTCATGCTGTCCCGCGCGACATTCCGAGCGGCGTCGCGGTGGTCGCCGCTGCCGACCGTGTCGCGCGCGTCCGCTTCGTCGACGAACGGGTCCTCGAAGACGCCCATCTCGAACTTGACGCGGAGCACCCGGCGGACACTCTCGTCGAGCCGCTGCTCGTCGATGTCGCCCTCGCGCACGAGGTCGACGAGGTGTTCGGCGTGTCCGGTGTGGCCGACGGACGCGACGTCGACGCCGGCTTCACGGGACTGGTGGACTGCGTCGCGGCGGTCGGCCGCGGTGCTGTGGTCGTCCGGGAGGTGTCGCACCCCGTTCCAGTCGGAGACGACGTGCCCGTCGAACCCGAGTTCGTCGCGCAAGAGGTCGGTCAAGTACCCACGAGAGCCGTGGGCCGGCGCGCCGTTAATCGAACTGTACGACGGCATGATGGACTCGACGCCGGCGTCGATGGCCGCCTCGAACGGCGGCAGGAAGACGTTCCGGAGCGTGTACTCCGAGACGTCAACGGGGGAGGCGTCCTCACCGCGCACGGGCTCGCCGTACGCCGGGAAGTGCTTGGCCGTCGCGACGACCGAATCCTCCTCGCCGATGCCGCCGCCCTGGTAACCCCGGACCTTCGCGGCCGCCAGCTCCGCGACCAGCCGCGGGCTCTCGCCGAAGGTCTCGAACGTGCGGCCCCAGCGCGGGTCGCGCGCCACGTCACAGGTCGGCGAGTAGTTCTGGTGGGCGCCGACGCCGCGGACCTCCGTCGCAGTCACGTTTGCTGCGGCTTCGACCGCCTCCGTGTCCCACGTCGCGGCCGCGCCGAGCGCGTTCGGGAACACCGTCGACCCCGCGACGTAGGCGTTGCCGTGGACGGCGTCGACGTTCAGCAGCAGGGGGATGCCGAGTCGCGTCTCCTCGATAGCGTACTGCTGGAGTTCGTTGACTGCGTCGACCACCTCGTCGAGTTGTTCGTTGAGCGCGCCACCCCATCCGAACGGCGCGGCGACGCCGACGTGGTAGTCGCGAATCACCCGCTTGACGTCCGCGAGGTCGGTCGGTTCCTCGCCGAGGTGCCCACACCACGTCCCGACGACTTGGCCGGCTTTCTCTTCGAGGGTCATCCGTTCAAGCAAGTCAGTGACGCGTTCCTCGACCGATAGCTCCGGCTGTCGGTACGGGGGGCGCTCGTCGTCTGCGTTCATCGACAGCACAGTTTCCCCCTCCGCTACAAAAAACGCGGGGTCGACGCGACAACGCAGGACTCAGATGTCGGCGTGCCGGAATGACGCCGTCGCGGACCGCCACGCGCGAACGAGGGCGTCGTCGTTCTCGCTGTCCCAGGCGTCGACGGCGTCGTGTTCGTCGAGCGCGGCGACGGTGCGCTGGACGCCTTCCTCGAAGGGAATCGTGTACTCGAAATCGAGGTCGCGTTTCGCCTTCGCGTTGTCGAAGACCGTGCTGTATTGGCAGTGGGCTTCGAGCATCTCCGTGCGCTCGGGGACGGCGGCGACGAGGTCGTCGGTCGGGACGTGGACGAGCTCCGGCTCCGGGGCGTCAAGGGCGGCCGCGACGCGCTGGTGGTACTGGTTCCACGTGACGACTTCCTCGCTGGTTACGTGATAGGCTTCGCCGTACGCCCGCGGGTTGCCGACGGCGCCGACGAACGCGCTCGCGACGTCGTCACGGTGACAGGGTCCCCACAGCGACGTGCCGTCGCCGTGGACGACGATTGGTTTCCCACGCCGGATGCGGTCGACGTAGTAGCTCCCGGTCCCGAGCGTGTGGAGGAGTGTGCCGCCCTCGCCGTACGTGCTCCACGGCCGGACGATGGTCGTTTCGAAGGCGTCGCCGTGGGCGTCGAAGAAGACGTCTTCGGCGGCCGCCTTCTCGCGGCCGTAGTCGCTGACCGCCGGCTCCCGAGAGGCGTCTTCCGTGACAGGGTTGCGGTCGAGCGGACGGTGGTAGACGTCGACGGTCGAGCAGAACACGTACTGCTCGACGTCGTTCGCGAAGACGCTCACCGCGTCGCGGGCCTGGTCTGGGCCGTAACACACCATGTCGACGACGACATCGACGTCGAGGTCTTCGACGGCCGCCGCAAGCTGGTCGCGGTCGTTCCGGTCAGCCTCTACGAACGACACCGATTCGGGGACGTCGGCGTCCGTTTCGCCGCGAGTCACGCAAGTCACGTCGCGGCCGGCGTCGACGAGCTGTCGCGTGATGCCGGTGCTGATGAGGCCGGTGCCGCCGATGACGAGGACGTGCATGGTCGCGCCAACTGTGGCCACTTGGATAAACGTACGCACCGGTAGTGCGTGGTTGGCGACACCCGAAGCTTATGGTGGTCGGTTGACACCGTCGGGACGTGACACAGTTCGGCTTCCAACTGTACAGCCTGCACGCTGTCGACGACCCGCTCTCGGCTGTCGTCGAACGCGTCGGCGAGACGCCGTTCGACGGCGTCGAGTTCGCGGGGTTAGGTGACGCAACCGTCGACGAACTGAACGCGGCCCTCGACACCACCGCCCTCGACACTGCGGGCGCACACGTCGGGCTCGACGACCTCGAAGCGGACCCGACGGGCGTCGCTGAAACCTACCGGGACCTCGGCTGCGAGGCCGTCGCCATCTCGTGGCTCGACCCCGAGCACTTCGCGTCCGTCGACGCGGCGAGGACCGCGGGCAAACGGCTCGCCGCTGCCGCAGACGACCTCGCCGCACACGGCTTGGACCTCCACTACCACAACCACGACCAGGAGTTCACCGACCTCGACGGCAACCCCGCTATCGACGTGCTCCTCGATGCGGCCGACGACGTCGGCTACCAAATCGACCTCGGGTGGGTCGGCGCTGCGGGCTACGACCCGCTGGACGTCTTCGAAACGCACGCCGACCGCATCGACCTCGTGCACCTCAAAGACTACGACGCTACCGCCGGCGAGACAGTCAAAGTCGGTGAGGGCGACCTCGACATCGCCGCGACCATCGACGCCGTCCGGGACGCCGACGTCGACTGGCTCGTCTACGAGGCCGAAGAACACCCGGATTCGTACGCGACACTCGACTACGCCGCCGATATTGTCGACGCCTACTGGTAGGCCCTATTCGGCCCAGTAAGCGTCGCCGGGCTGGGTCTCGAAGACCGCGCGCTGGAGCACGTCGACAGCCTTCTCGAGGCCCTCGCGGCTGCTCGTCAGCGCGTCCTCGTGCTCGATGGAGAGCGCGCCGTCGTAGCCCACCATCCGCAGCGTCGACACGACGTCCTTCCAGTGGTCTTCGCCGTGACCGTAGCCGATAGATCGGAACAGCCACGAGCGCTCTTCGACCTCGTCGTACGGCGTCGTGTCGAGGACGCCCTTCGTCCGTGCGTTCGCGTCGTACATCTTCGTGTCCTTGGCGTGGACGTGGTGAATCGCGTCGTGCCCGCCGAGCAAGCGGATGGCCTCGAGCACGTCGCTGTCCTGCCAGGAGAGGTGCGACGGGTCGAAGTTCGCGCCGACGGCGTCGCCAGTGCGCTCGCGGAGTTCGAGCATGCCGTGGGGCTCGTAGACCAGCATGTTCGGGTGCATCTCGATAGCGACGTCGACCCCGCGGTCGGCCGCGAACGCCGCGAGCTCGGTCCAGTACGGAATCGCGACCTCCTCCCACTGGTACTCGAGGGCGTCGGCGTGCTCGGTGGGCCACGGCGCCGTAATCCAGTTCGGGACCGAGTCGTCAGGGCCGCCCGCCGGCAGCCCCGAGAACGTCGTCACCGTGTCAACGCCGAGTTGCGCCGCGAGTTCGATGGCTTCGCGGAGCTCCCGGTCGGCTGTCGCGGCGTGGTCGTCGTCGGGGTGGAGCGGGTTGTTGTGCGTCGCGAGCGCGGAGACGCGGAGGCCGTGGTCGTCGAGCGTCGACTGCAACTCGGCCTGTGCGGCCTGGTCGTCGAGGTACTGCTCGCGCGGCAGGTGAGCGTCGCCGGGGCTCCCGCCACAGCCCAATTCGACGGCGTCGACCCCGAGACTGGCGACGTAGTCGAGGGCGTCGTCGAGCGATTCGTCGTGCAACGGAACGGTGAGTATGCCGATGTCCATGGTTAGAGTGTTATCGCGTGCCCGGCGTCGGCCGAGCGATAGATTGCGTCGATGACGCGCTGGACCGTCAGCGCTTCTTCGACGGTGTTTCGTTCGATTGGTTCGCCGTCGCGGACGGCGTCGAAGAAGTACTCTTGTTCGAGCGTGTGGGCGTCCTCGTCGCGCGTCTCGACAGCGGTGTCGCGGAAGTGCGCCGCGCCGCCATCGCCGACTTCGTGGAGCGTGAGCGCGTTGTCGTTCCGGTCGAAGGTCGCCCCGCCGTCGGTCCCTTCGACGACGAACTCGTTGTTCGGTGGGCGGTTCGCCGCCCACGCCACTTCCAGCGAGAGCGTCCGCCCGTCGGCGGTGCGGACGAACGCGGTTGCGTGGTCGTCGACATCGAACGCGACGTCTTCGGCGTCGTCACCCCACATGTCGAGGTAGGTGTAGTCCTCGCGCGTGCCGAACTCCGAGCGCGTCTGCCCGGATACTTCCACAATTTCCGGGAAGTCCAGGAAGTGCAACGCGAGGTCGATTGCGTGCACGCCGATGTCGACCAGCGCGCCACCGCCGGAGACGTCCTTAGTCGTGAACCAGCCGCCGCGTCCGGGAACGCCGCGCCGTCGGACGTAGTTGGCTTCGACGTGGGTCACGTCGCCGAGGTCGCCGTCGTCGATGGACTCCTTGAGCACCTCCGCGGCGGGGAGGAAGCGGTTGTTGAATCCGACCATGCAGAAGCCGTCTGCGTCCCGCGCGGCGTCGGCGATGCGCTCGGCGCTCTCGAGCGTGTCCGCCAGCGGCTTCTCGCAGAACACGTCCGCGCCGGCTTCCAGCGCGGCCACGGCGTACTGCTCGTGGTACGCGTTCGGCGTCGTCACGACGACTGCGTCGACGCCCGCGTCGTCGAGTTCGTCGAAGCTCTCGTACGTCGGGACGCCGTATTCGTCCGCGAAGCGCTCGCGTGCTTCCTCGACGACGTCGACGCCGCCGACGAGCGTCTCGCCGAGGTCTGTCAGTCGTTCAGCGTGGTGGTGGCCGATACCACCGAGTCCGACGATGCCGACGCGAACTGGAGAGTCACCTCTTCGCATACGTGTCATTCCCTCACAACCGCGGTGTTAATGACTTTCCCTTCCGTCGACGACCCGATGACAGCCACGGACTCGAGCGAGCGATAATAACAGAGTTAGTATGTTTCTCTAGATTTACCTTCTGAATTATATTTCTATGAGTAGATGGGGCACCTGGCGTAGTCGAAGAGCGAAGCTGGAATGAAAGCGACCGATATGCTCGAATAAAGCTTATTCAGGGTGAATAGGCGCAATAGGTTCTGGTGTAGAGGTGGCAATCGAGGTCGTCACGCCTCCGACCACAGAACCAAGTCGGAAATAGCCCGAAAACCGTCAAAAACTCTTCTTGAGGCCGTATGTGGGGATTTTCTGGAAGTGAATAGAGGTATCCTATCGCAGATACCGCCGCACCGAGAGAACCAGATACCTCACTTCTAGAGGTATTCTATTTATCAGTCTATTATGCAGTAGGATGCCCGGATTTCCCAGGGATACTCCGGTGACTGGGAACCAGAGCGACGTTATTCGTGGTGCCGTGCGGAACCGATTCGGTGGGTTTTACGCGCCGGCACTTCGTCCCCCCGAGTATGGGAGACGACTACCGAACCGAACGCGACAGTCTCGGCGAAATCGAAGTTCCCGCGGACGCCTACTGGGGCGCACAGACCCAACGCGCCGTCGAGAACTTCCCCATCTCCGATAGCACGTTCGGGCGGCGCTTCGTGCGCGCGCTCGGCGTCGTAAAAAAGGCCGCCGCGCAGGCAAACAACGACCTCGGCCTGCTCGACGACGAGAAGGCCGACGCCATCGTCGCGGCCGCCGACGAAGTCATCGAGGGCGAGCACGACGACCAGTTCCCCGTCGACGTCTTCCAGACCGGGAGCGGGACGTCCTCGAACATGAACGCCAACGAGGTCATCGCGAACCGCGCCGCCGAGATTCTCGGCGAGGAGGTCGGCGCGCGCGTCGTCCACCCCAACGACCACGTCAACTACGGCCAGTCCAGCAACGACGTCATCCCGACCGCGATGCACGTCGCCGCCTTAGAGGCCGTCGAGAAGGACGTCGAACCCGCGCTCGAACTGCTCGCCGACGCGCTCGACCAGAAGGCCGACGAGTTCGACGGCGTCGTCAAGACCGGGCGCACGCACCTCCAGGACGCGACGCCTGTGCGCCTCGGCCAGGAGTTCGGTGGCTACCGGACGCAGGTCGAGAAGGGCATCGAGCGCGTGCGTGACGTGAAAGCCCACCTCTCGGAGCTCGCGCTCGGTGGCACCGCGGTCGGCACTGGGCTCAACACCCACCCCGAGTTCCCCGAGAAGGCCGCCGCGTACATCTCCGAGGAGACCGGCGTCTCCTTCCGCGAGGCCGACGACCACTTCGAGGCGCAGGCCGCCCACGACGCGATGAACGAGGCCCACGGCGCGCTCCGCACGGTCGCGGGCTCGCTGAACAAGATTGCCAACGACCTCCGCCTGCTCGCGTCCGGCCCGCGCAACGGGCTCGGCGAAATCGAGCAGCCCGAGAACCAGCCCGGCTCCTCTATCATGCCCGGGAAAATCAACCCTGTCGTGGCTGAAGCCGTCAATCAGGTCCATAAGCAGGTCGTCGGCAACGACGCCGCCGTGAACGCGGGCGCCGTCGAGGGCCAGCTCGACCTCAACCTCTACAAGCCGGTGCTGGCGCACAACTTCCTCGAATCTTCGAACATCATCGCGAACGCCAGCGTCGCGTTCGCCGAGAAGTTCGTCGCGAAACTCGAAGCCAACGAGGCCTACTGCGAGGAGCAGGTCGAACGCTCGATGGCGCTGGCGACCGCGCTCAACCCCGCCATCGGCTACGACAAGGCCAGCGAGGTCGCAAAGACCGCGCTCAAGGAGGACAAGACGGTCAAGGAAGTCGTCGTCGAGAAGGGCTACCTCTCCGAGGCCGAGGCCGAGGACGTCCTCGACCCCGAGAAGATGACCCACCGCGGTATCCTCTCTGGCGACGACTGACGCCGAGGTCGCCAGCGGAGACAGCCCGCCCACCTTCTTGTACCCGCGTTTCGATGACCGACGCATGGAACGACTCGATTCCCGCGTACGCGTCATCTGGCTCCTCCGCGTGTTCGTCGGTTCTCTCGTCGCCGGCGTCGTCGCGGCCATCGCGACCGGCGTCGTCGACCGCGTGGCCGTCTCGCCCCTCCTCGTCGGCGGCGGCGTATTTGTTGCCCTCTTCGTGCTCGGCGCCGTCCACACCGTCCTCCGGTACCGAGCGTGGCACTTCGAGGTCCGCGAGGACACACTCTACATCGAGCGCGGCGTGCTCGTGAACGTCCGCACGGTCGTCCCGTTCGTGCGCGTCCAGCACGTCGACGCCCGCCGCGGCCCCATCGAGCGCGTGCTTGGGCTGAGTAGCGTCGTCGTCTACACCGCCGGGTCGCGCGGCGCGGACGTCTCGATACCGGGGCTGGTCGCCGAGCGCGCCGACGACGTTCAGGAGACGCTGCGGCGCCTCGCAATCGAGAGCGAGCCCGAGACCGGCGACGCCGGGGATGCGGTGTGAAACTCCACCCGCTGTCGATTCCCGTCCGCGTCGTCTCGCGGGCTATCGGCATCGTGTGGGCGTTCGTCTTCGCCGGCTTCGCGTTCGCGGGCGGCGACCCGCTGTTGCTCAGCGGCGTCGTCGTGCTCGCGGTGGTGGTGCTGGCGGGGCTCGCGGGCTACGAGGTGGCGTACTACCGGCGCTTCGACTACGAACTCACCGACGAGAGCCTCGACATCTCCTCGGGGGTGCTCTCGCGGCGCGAGCGCGAAATTCCGCTGCGCCGCGTGCAGAACGTCGACGTTACGCGGTCGTTCGTCGCTCGCCTGCTCGGCATCGCGGTCGTCGACGTGGAGACGGCGGGCGGCGGCGGCACGGAAGCGAACCTGCGTTTCGTCGGCGGCGAGGAGGCCGACCGCCTGCAGGAAGCGATTCGGGAGAAGCGCGCCGCGCTCCAGCGCGAGGAACCCGAGGCGGCCGAGGCTGAGGGAGGGGAGGCTGCGGCGCCGGCCGGCGGTGAGACGCTGTTCGAACTGTCGGACCGCGACCTTGTGCTGTACGGCGCGCTCTCGTTCGACCCGCGGCTGGCCTCGGGTGTTGTCGCGCTCGCGACGTTCCTCGCGCCAACGTTCGGGGACCGCATCTCCCTGTCCGGACTCGGTATCGCCGCCGTCGTTGGCTTCGCCGTCGTCGCTGCGCTCGCGCTGTGGGCGGCGTCGGCGGTCGCACGCATCATACAGTTTTACGGGTTCCGGCTGCGCCGCGTCGGCGACGACTTGCGTTACGAGCGCGGCCTGCTCTCGCGGCACGACGGCACCATCCCGCTGTCGAAGCTCCAGACAGTCGCCGTCGAGGAGAACGTCCTGATGCGGCGCTTCGGCTTCGCGTCGCTGGCCGTCGAGACTGCGGGCTACGCGCCCGGTAGTCAGCCGAGCGGCGGCTCGGAGGCAGCCATCCCGATTGCGGCCCGCGAGGACGTGCTCTCGCTGGCGCGCACGCTCGAACCGTTCCACGACTTCGAGGTCGAACGGCCGCCCGAGCGCGCTCGCAAGCGCTACGTCCGCCGGTACCTGCTCGTGGGGCTGGCGGTGGTCGCCGCGGGATTCCTCGTCGACCAGTTCCTCACGAGCGTGCCGTGGTACGCGGCCAGCGTGTTGCTCCTGCTTGCGTGGCCGGCCGCGCGGCTCACGCACCGCCACCGCGGCTACGAACTCGGCCCGGACCACGTCGTCACGCAGGGCGGGTTCTGGAACCGCAGCACGCGCATCGTCCCCTACCGCCGCATTCAGACGGTTATCCGACGGCAGACCGTCTTCCAGCGGCGTTGGCGGCTCGCGACGGTTGTCTTCGACACCGCCGGCTCGCGCTCGATATCGGCGGGTGACGCCGCCGCACTGGACCGCGACGAGGACGACGCCGACAGCATCGCCGTCAACGTCCGCGACCGCGTGCTCGACGTCATCTACGAGCGCGACGGGGAGCGCGGGACGACAGACTGAACGGTTTTTTATCGTTCGCCCGCACACAACCACGTAATGACCGAGTTCGACTACGACGAGCTGGGACTCGTCGCCGGGCTGGAAATCCACCAGCAACTTGACACGGCGACGAAGCTGTTCTGCGAGTGCCCGACGGAACTCCGCGAGCCGAAGGAGGCCGAGCGGACGTTCACGCGCTACCTCCACCCGACGCGCTCCGAACTGGGGGAGATCGACGAGGCAGCGCTCGAAGAGAGCAAGGTCGAACGGGAGTTCGAGTACCTCGCGTACGACACGACGTGTCTCGTCGAGGAGGACGACGAGCCACCCCACCGCCTCGACGAGGAAGCCCTCGACACGGCGCTGGAAATCACGCAGCTGCTGGACATGGACCCGGTCGACCGCGCGCACGTGATGCGGAAGGTCGTCATCGATGGGTCGAACACGTCGGGGTTTCAGCGGTCGACGCTGGTCGCCCACGACGGCGAAATCGAGACCAGCGAGGGCAGCGTCGGTATCGAGGACTTGATGCTCGAAGAGGAGTCCGCCCAGCGCGTGGAGGAACGCGAGGGCGGCGTGCAGTTCTCGCTGGACCGGCTGGGCATCCCGCTCGTCGAGATTGGCACGAAGCCGGACATTTCGACGCCCGAGCAGGCGCTGGAGGCCGCCGAGCGCATCGGGATGTTGCTGCGGTCGACCGGGAAGGTCAAGCGCGGGCTCGGGACGATTCGCCAGGACGTCAACGTCTCCATCGCGGAGGGCGCGCGCGTGGAGATGAAGGGCGTTCAGAGCCTCGACGATATCGACGACCTCGTGCGCGAGGAGGTCCGGCGACAGGTCGAACTCGTGGACATCGCCGACGAACTGCAGGACCGGGACGCCAGCGTCGGCGACACGAAGGACGTCTCGGACGTGTTTGCGAACACGGGCTCGGGCGTCATTCGCGGCGCGCTGGATGCTGACGGCGTCGTCTACGCGGTCCCCCTGTACGGCTTCGACGGGCTGGTCGGGCGCGAACTGCAGGAGGACCGCCGGCTCGGCACCGAGTTCTCCGACCACGCCAAGCGCCACGGCGCGGGCGGCATCTTCCACACGGACGAACTGCCGGCGTACGGCGTCACCGACGATGAGGTCGCCGCGCTCCGGGAGGCAGTCGGCGCGGACGAGGAGGACGCGGTCGCCATCGTCGCTGACGAGCCATCGGTGGCGACGGGCGCCATTGACGCGGTCGCGGAGCGTGCGGAGACAGCCATTGAGGGCGTGCCCGAGGAGACGCGCGGCGCGAACGACGACGGCACGTCGGAGTACCTGCGGCCGCTGCCGGGTGCGGCCCGGATGTACCCCGAGACGGACGTGCCGCCGGTTGACCCCGACCCCTCGGAGGTCGAGCCGCCGGAGCTCCTGACCGAGAAAGTCGAGCGCTATCAGGAGGACTACGACCTCGACGCGGGGCTCGCCGAGCAGGTCGCGTACGGTCGGCGGTGGCCGCTGTTCGAAGAGCGCGTCGAGCCGGGCGTGGACGCGACGCTGGCCGCGCAGACGCTGGAGTCGACGGTGACCGAGCTGCGCCGCGACGACGTGCCCGTGGAGCAGCTCAGCGACGACCACTTCCGTGGCGTGCTCGATCTCGTAGCGGAGGGCGACCTCGCACAGGAGGGGGTGCCGGAACTGCTGGCGGCATTGGCTGAGCAGCCCGACCGGGATGCCGCCGACCTCGCCGAGGACCTCGGGCTCGGCTCTGCGGGCGAGGACGAAGTCCGCGAGGCGGTCGTGGAGGTCGTCGAGCGGAACAGCGACCAGGTCGAAGCGGAGGGGATGGGCGCATTTTCCGGGCTGATGGGCGAGTGCATGGGCGCGCTCCGCGGAAAGGCAGACGGCGACCTCGTCAGCGAAGTGCTGCGCGAGGAGATTCAGAAACGCGCGTAACTACTCGTCGGCTAACTCTTCGAGGAGCGTCTCCAGTTCGTAGCTCTGGAGCGGGCGCTGGATGTCTTTCTGGCGGGCGATGACGAACGTGGAGTTCGTGCGGTCGACTTCGGGGATGGCTTCGAAGTCGGAGATGAGGCGTTCGACGTCGTCGGAGTGTGGGAGGCGCGCGAGCACCATGAAGTCGGTTTCGCCCATCGTGAAGAACGTCTGCGTGACGCCTTCGACGTCGCTGATTTTCTCGCCGACGTCCTCGTAGCTGCCCTCGTAGGAGGTCAGCACTTCGAGGACGACTGTGACGCCGAGCCCGAGTTCGTCGAGGTCGAGGTCGTAGAGGTCGTTCTCGACGACGCCCTGTTCGCGGAGGTTGTTGAGGCGGTAGTGGATGGTGGAGACGGGGATGTCGGTCTCCTCGTGGAGTTCCTCGGGGCTGCCGGTGCCGAGGTCGGAGATTGCTTTCAGGAGGCGTACGTCGCGTTCGTCCATGCCTGACGGAATTGACAGGCGCGAGGATAAGCCTGTGGGAGTCGGCTACAACGGCCCCGGGTGAGTATTGGCACCATCACTAATGAACGACCGTTATATTGCTCTGTGAACTACCAACGCAGTCTTCTTTGAAGAAAACTCTAATATATGCTCGGCTATTTGTAGAAATATGAGCTACCGACGTCCCCGGTTGGGCGTCTCCCCCGCGGCCGTGATGTTCCTCGCGCTCGCCGCCATCTGGGGGACTTCGTTCCCAGCCATCGAAATCGGACTACACACCGTCCCAGCCCTATCCTTTGCCGCTATCAGGTACAGCCTCGCAGGCCTCATCATTCTCGGCTACGCAGCCTACGCCACCGACCGCTGGCGCCCCCGCGGCACCGAGGAGTGGCTCGCGGTCAGCGTCGCCGGCCTCCTCGTCATCGCTGTCTACCACGGCCTCCTGTACCTGGGGGAACTCCGCGTCTCCGGCGCCGTCGCCGCCATCGTCGTCAGCCTCTCACCCGTCCTCACCGCCGGGCTCGCCGCTATCCTCCTCGACAGCAACATCGACCTCATTGAAGGACTCGGTCTGCTCGCCGGGTTCGGCGGCGTCGTCATCGTCGCCTCACCCGGCGGCGGTGGCACCGACCTCTTCGGCGTCGCGCTCGTCTTCGTCGGCGCCGTCGCGTTCGCGCTCGGCGCCGTCCTCGCCCGCCCGCTCTCGACGGACCTCCCCGTCGAGACGATGGAAGCGTGGGCGATGCTGCTCGGCTCGGCCGTCCTC
>CAXREU010000068.1:0-13419 GCA_964229715.1 Halobacterium sp. | reverse complement strand
CAGTTGTACGTGCTGGGCGTCGATTGCGTTCACGGCTGCTCGAACGGAGCGACCATGCATATACGCTTTGATTGAACGTTCATTCAATATGGGCGGGGCGATAGCGCACGAAGCCACTCGCATAGGACCGGCCCAGAGCGCCCTAGAACCCGATTTTCGCGGTTCTCAGGAGGAACACCAGCTGTCGCCACAGGAACGAATTAGATATAGTCGTATGCAGTTTACCTATCCTGGTTCGAACGTCACATCAGCGAGTACACGTTCGCGAGGTACACCTCGCGGACTCTGTCCCCCCAGTTGTGAGTGTACGTGTCGATGATGTCGTCGGCGACGTCCCCGCGGAGGTATTTCACGATGCCGCGGTCGCCGGTGCGGTCCCGGAGGTGCGTCGTGAAGAAGTGCCGGAAGTAGTGTGGCGTGACGTTCTCGGCGGCGTCGGCGCCGCTGCGGTACCAGCCCGCGCGCTCGGCGTGCTCGCGGACGAACGAACGTACCATCTCCGGAGTGAGCCGCTGGCCCCACGCGTCTCGTGTGCTCGCAAACAGCGGCTCTGCTGAGGACGGCGTGTCCGGGCGAATCGCCAGCCAGCGGACGAGTGCGGCCTTCAACTCGTCGTCTACGGGAACAAGCGTCGCGCGCTTGCGCTTGTTCGACGCGGTCCGCTCCTCGCCGTTTGCCACGTCGCCCCTGCTCACGTCAGGGTCGATGAACAGCGTGTCCGGCCGGCCGTCCAGTTGCGCGCGCGTCCCGAGGTCGTAGGCGGTCTCGACCGCGGGCGCGTCCAGCGCGAGGTCGCGAACGTCGAGGTTGCAGAGCTCCCCGACGCGCAGCCCGGTTTTCAGCAGTGTGAGGACGACTGCTCGCTCCAGCGGGTGCGTGAGACCACCCACGAACTCCCGCATCTGGGCTATCGACACCTCGCGCCGGGTCGGGTCCGTGTCGATGGCCTCGTCCATCTCCTGGGTGACCAGCGTCATCGGGTTGCCGTCGAACTCCCCGACCTGGGTCATGTAGCCGTAGAACCGGTTGAGGTAGGAGGCGTACGTCGCGACCGTACTGTCCGCGTGGTCGCCGCGGAGTTCGTGCACCCACGCCAGGCAGTCGCGGCGGTCCGCATCGGCCGGCGACACCCCGGAGTCGGCGAGGAACGCCTCGAACTCCCGGAGGACGCGGCCGTACGCCTCGCGTGTGCGCTCGGACTTCCCGTGATAGGCCATGTCTTCGAGGAAGTACTCGATTGGGTCGTCGGCGTCGTGGCCGCGCCCGGCAGCGGCACGTTCGCTCATCGGTCCTCCCGGCGGACGTAGCCGCCCTGCCGCGGGTCGTGGCGAATCTCCCCGCGCTCGACCAGCGACTGCACCGCGTCGTCGAGGCGGTCCTCGAAATCCCCCGAAAGCTCCGAGACCAGTCGGTCCCACGACACGACGTCCGCCGCAGACACCGATTCGAGGACCCGCTCTTCGAGGCCGCCACCCCCAGGGGTAGCGTCTCCAGAACCACCTTCCTCGTTGTCGTCCAGGAACCCTCTTCGCCCGGCTTGCACCATCGTCCGCAGGTACTCGCTCTGGGACATGTCGAGCTCGTCAGCGTGCTCGCTCCACGCCGTTTTCTGCTCGGTCGGCACGTATGTCTTCACGACCGCGCGGTCGTCACCAGCCATACTCCCCGCATCTTCGCCCGCCACCTTCAGTGTTCCCCTACAAGTGATAAGGTGCCTTATCGTCTGAAACGGCACTCTAACTGGGACAAATACAGTACTACTTAGAATGATTTATTGATTCACGGCACTTCTTAGAATCATATTTCTTTCTGGAAAGTAGTCCTATCTCACATGATATAGAATCTCGGCGTCGACTCGATTCTTCGGTTACTCGCGAGCAACCGAGTCGAATGCTCCCTCAGGAGTCGTCGCTTTCCCTCGCGTGGTCGATTCGAACGGCTTCGATGCAGCCAGTACTGATTGACGAACTCGCCCACGACCTCTCGGTTCGCGCTCGCAACCGAGCTGATTCCCGGACGGCGCCACCCGAACGAATCCCGCCGCGAGTTCAACCTCGCGCTGTCCGGAGCAGCCCCCTGCCCGAGTCGTGGACCGGTCGCGATTCGAGTGGCGGACTGTCCGAGCCGAACCGTCCCCACGCCGAGCACCGAAGTACGTCAGACGTTCGAAATCTCGTGTAGGGGAGACAATCCGGGCCAGCGAGCCCGTTCCGGGTTCGTGCTGCGCTGTCGTCGACGCCCTGAGCTTCCGAAATCGACGAGTAACGTGCGACTACCGCGTGGCATCGACGGGTTGGCCTCTCGCACGCGGGGCTTCGTGGCCTCTCGTCTGATATACGAGCGAAGGACCAGGCGGACCGACTCGTAGGTTCGTAGGTGGTTTCACGTTCAGTACGTCGACCGCACAGCGGCCTCGCCGCGCTCTCTCACGGGCCGCGAGACCGAAGTGTCGCATAGAGTCACGCGTTCGTGGGCTGTATCCCGGGAGCTCGATTCGCGGGGTACTCTACTACTCGAACGGTCGCAGTTCCGTGCGAGTACATGCCCAATGGCGCCCGTTCTTTTGTCGGTCACAGCGTTAGCTCGGTACGTCAAGGCCTTCGGTCGCGACGACCAATCGGTGCTCCGGCTCTATGTTCCTCGGTAACGCCCCTATTGATGCTCGTCTCCTTCGTACACCGCAGTTGGAACGAATAAATACTATTCTGCTATATTAATTCTACTCGTGGCGCCCGTTCGTAGAGGCCGACGAATTCGCGCGGTACTCGCGCTAACGGACCGTCTCCAACGACTCAGCGCTCGACGCGTCCGCACAGCGACCGCGCAGCAGTTCAGCGGTACGCGGCCGTTCTCGAACCGCGGGCGGTGAACGTATTCGGCATTCGTAACATTCTGCGTCCGACAAGTGGGCGTTCAAACTCCTTAATGAGGTAGTACCCATCCTAATACTGGTCGAACATTAGCCCGTACACGGTATTATTGCGTAAACGTCAACGCGTAGCTTAATGTACTTGGTAGTGCTCGATTTTCGCGTATCGATGTGGCCTCACATCAAGGATAACGCGGAATCAGTGGACGAACGGTTTCGGTGGAGCGTATTTACTGGACATTCGGGAGAAGTAGGGGGGGACGAATGGCGTTGATACGGATGACGAAGTTCCGGACGTTGCTGCTCGCGACTGTCGGGTTCAACTTCTCGTTTCTCATCTGGTTCTCGTTCGCGCCGTTCACCGAGCCCATGGCCAGCGAGTTCGGGCTGTCGCTGGCGGACATCGGCCTGCTCGCGAGCGCGAACATCTGGCTGGCGCCGTTCGGCCGCGCGCTGACCGGCTGGCTCTCGGACAAGTTCGGCGCGCCGTCGGTGTTCGCCATCGTGTTGGGGTACGTCGGCGTGTTCTCAATCGCGTCGGCGTTCGCGCAGTCCTACGAGGTGTTCTTCATCGAGCGGCTCATCGTCGCGACCGCGGGCATCACGTTCGTCGTCGGCATCCAGCACGTCGCGGAGTGGTTCGAGGAGGAGAACCTCGGGCTCGCGGAGGGCATCTACGCGGGCGTCGGGAACGCCGGTGCTGCGGGTGGCGCGTTGATTCTCCCGCGCGTGTTCGGGACGAACTGGAACGGCCCGTTGTTCTCGACGAACTGGCGGGCGGCGTTCTTCTACACGGGCGTCGTCTCGATTCTGCTCGGCGTGGCGTACTTCACCCTCGGGGAGGCAGCCAAGAGCGAGGAGAAACGCCAGGCGACCAAGGAGAGCGCGAGCTTCTCGGGATGGGTGCACACCGCGACGCGGTACGGGACGCTCGTGCTCGCGCTCGCGTACGTGATGACGTTCGGGCTCGAGCTGTCGATGAACGGCTGGCTCGCGACCTACTACCGCGAGGGGTTCGCGACGAACAACCTCGTGCTCGCGAGCACGTTTGCGGCTACGTTCTCGGTTGCAGCGGGCCTGCTGCGGCCCATCGGCGGCTACGTCAGCGACCGGCTGGCGCGCGCCGAGCGCAACATCCTCCCCGTCTTTACGGGACAGTACCGCGAGCAGTGGACGTTCACGGCGATGTCGTTCGTCGTCGTCTCGATGTTCGGAATGACGCTCGCCGGGCTGTCGGGTGAGGTGCTGCTCGCGGTCGGCGCGGGATTCCTCGTCGGGATGGGGTGTGCGTTCGCGGAGGGGGCCATCTTCGCGCAGGTGCCCGCGATGTTCCCGAACAGCTCGGGGGCGGTCGCGGGCGTCGTCGGCGGCGTCGGCACCATCGGCGGCATCGTCTACCCGCTAGTGTACTCCGCGCAGTTCATGCCGAACCTCCACACGGGCTACTCGGTGGTCGCGGCGTCGATGATTCCCATCCTCGTGTTGACCGCGTGGGTGTTCCAGCCGAGAATCGCCAGCGTCGCCCACGAGGCCGGCTTCGGCGATTCGACGTCGTCGGCGGTCGAGGTACCGGGTGACGACTGATGCGGACCGGGCTCGTACTCGCGGGCGGCCACTCGACGCGCTTCGGTGAGGCGGACAAGTCAGTCGCCGCCGTCGACGAGACGCCGATGGTGCGCCGCGTTGCCGAGCGAGTCGCCACTGTCACCGACGAGCTCGTGGTGAACTGCCGGGACGACCAGCGCGCGGTGATTGCGGACGCTCTCGACGGCCTCGACTACCGGCTGGCGGTCGACCCGATTCCGGACGAGGGCCCAGTCGCGGGGATGCGGACCGGGCTCCGGGTCGCGCGCGGGGACGCGGTCGCGGTCGTCGCCTGCGACATGCCGCTGGCCGACCCCGAGCTGTTCGAGCGGCTGTTCGAGCGCGCGGACACCGCTGCTGTCCCGCGTGTGGACGGCCACTTGCAACCGTTACACGCCGTCTACGGCCGCCACGCGGCGCGATTCGCGTGCGACCGGACACTCGCGAACGGGTCGCATCGGCTAGCCGATGCGCTCGCGCGCCTCGACCCAGAGGTCGTCGACGTCCCAACGGCAGACCCGTTCACGAACGTGAATACAAAAGCGGATTTAGTGGGCGTTCGTGGCACACTCGGGCGATAGCTGGCAAATATATCTATATAAGGTCCTTTAGCTTCTGACGTTCGTCTGCATACACGTAATGTAATTCGACTTTTTCAACGCTGACCTTTATTATCTAGACGAGAGAGTTATCTGGCTGTAATAGACGCGACGGTCGTCCGGATATATCCGGAAAACAAGCACAAATACAAACCACGATGGCACACAAGAAAGAGGAGTGGAAGGCCGAGCAGTACGGTGACGAAGTCAGAGCACAGCTCGAGGAGTTCGCCGAGCGCGGCTGGGAGGCGATTCCCGAGGCGGAACACGACGAGTGGTTCTCCCGGTTCAAGTTCTGGGGAGTGTTCCACCAGCGCGGCGGCCAGGAGAGCTACTTCATGATGCGGTTGACCAACTGCGGCGGCGTCCTCGAACCCGACCAGCTGCGGGCCATCGGCGAGGTCGCCCGCGACTACGCGCAGGGGCCCGCCGAGAACCCCGAGTTCGGCAACGGGTGGCTAGACCTCACGACCCGCCAGTCCATCCAACTGCACTGGCTCAAGCTCGAAGACATCCCCGAAATCTGGGAGAAGCTCGAAGCGGTCGGCGTCTCCTCGCGCTCGGCCGGTGGGGACACGATGCGCAACATCTCGGGCTGTCCGGTCGCCGGGAAGGCCGACGAGTACGTCGAGAGCCGCGAACTCCTGGACGAGATTCAGGACGGCATCCGCGGGGACGACGACCTCGCGAACATGCCCCGGAAGTTCAACATCTCGGTGACGGGCTGCCGGCAGGGCTGCGCGCAGGACGCGCTCAACGACATTGGCCTCGAACCCGCGCACAAGTTCGTCGAGGGGGAGGAAGTCAAGGGCTTCAACGTTCGCGCTGGCGGCGGGCTCGGCGGCCGCGAGCCCCGCACGGCACGCCCGCTGGACATCTTCGTCACGCGCGACCAGGCGTACGACACCGTGCGCGCGTTCGTCGAACTGTACCACGAGGAGGGCAACCGCCAGAACCGCTCGAAGAACCGCGGACGCTTCTTCGTCGACGAGTGGGGCACCGACGAAATCCGCGACGCGCTCGACGAGCGCCTGGACTTCGAACTGGAGTCCGCGGGCACGGACTTCCGCGGGGAGTACACGTACAACGCCGGCAAGCCGTCCGAGCGCGGCGCCCACGACCACGTCGGCGTCTACAACCAGCAGGACGGCCAGAACTACGTCGGCATCAGCGTCGCCCTCGGGCGGCTGCGCGCCGACGAGGCAATCGAGCTCGCGGACCTCGCTGACGAGTACGGCAGCGGGGAAGTCCGGTTGACGCGCCGCCAGAACCCCATCATCACGGACGTCGCGGCCGAGGACCTCGACGACCTGCTCGCGGAGCCGCTGCTCGACAAACACCAGCCCGAGCCCAACCCCTTCGAGCAGGGCGCGATGGCCTGCACTGGCACGGAGTTCTGCTCGCTCGCGCTCACGGAGACGAAGGCGCGGATGGCACGTTTGCTGCGCTGGCTCGGGGACAACGTCGAGGTGCCCGACGACGTCGACCGCATCAAGATGCACTTCTCGGGCTGCACCGCGGACTGCGGGCAGGCGATGACCGCGGACATCGGCCTCCAGGGGATGCGCGCGCGCAAGGACGGCGAGATGGTCGAAGCCGTGGACGTCGGCGTCGGCGGCGGCGTCGGCGAGGCGCCGACGTTCATCGACTGGGTGCGCCAGCGCGTCCCCGCCGACGAGCTCCCGGGGATGATTGCGAACCTCGTGCGGGCGTTCGCGGCGCTCCGCGAGGACGGCCAGACGTTCCGCGAGTGGGTGGAGGCGACCGGCCACGAGACCATCGTCGAACTCGCGGAGCCCGAGGAAGTCGAAGGGTACACCGACCCCTGCCTCTACGACGCCAAGCAGTCGTGGTACCCGTTCGCGGAGGGGGACAGCCCGGCACCGACCGCCGCAGACGGCACGCCGCTGGCCACCGAGAGCGATGACTGACGACGCGACGGCGTCGACGGCGCCGATGGACGTCGCGCCCGAACTGTTCCCGGCGACTGTCGACCAGCCCGCCCCCGCCGAGGTGGACGACGCGTGAGCGAGCCGGTCCAGACCACGTGCATGCGGTGCGCGGTCGGCTGCGGCCACCTGACCGACCGCGTGGACGCCGGCTACGGCATCGGGACCGTGCGCGGCGACGTTACCCACCCCGTCAACCGCGGGCTGGCGTGCTCCCGCGGCGTTGAGGAGACGAAGTCCCCCGAGGGCACGTGGTTGACGCGCCCGCTCGTGCGGATGGACGGCGACCTCCAGCCGACGACGTGGGACGTGGCGCTCTCCCGCATCGCCAACGAGTTCGGGGCCGCCCTCGACCGCGACCACGACAGCGTCGCCGTGCTCGGGAGCGGCCAGCAGACCAACGAGGCGGCGTACGCGCTCGGGAAGCTCGCTCGCGGCGGGTTCGGCACGCGCTACTACGACGCCAACACGACGCTCTGCATGGCGAGCGCGGTGACCGCCTACTACGACGCGTTCGGCAGCGACGCGCCGCCGTGCACGTACGACGACATCGAGGACGCGAAGACGCACGTCGTCTGGGGCGCGAACCCGGCGGTCGCCCACCCGGTGATGTTCCGCTGGATTTCCGCGAGCGCGACCGCCGACGACAGCGAACTCGTGGTCGTGGACCCAGTGGGCACGAAGACCGCCCAGGGGGCCGACGAACACGTCCCGCTCGAACCGGGGACGGACCTCGCGCTCGCGCGGGCCGTGCTCGCTCGCGTCGTCGAGCGCGGCGATGTCGACGAGGCGTTTGTCGAGGAAGCGACGACGGGATTCGAAGAGCTCCGCGGCGACCTCCCGGACCCGAAGGCGGCAGCGGCGACAGCCGACGTCGACCTGGAGACGGTAGACAAGCTCGCGGACGCCTTCCAGGAGGAGACGCTCGTCTACTGGGGGATGGGCGTCAATCAGAGCACGCAGGGCACGGAGACGGCGGGCGCGCTCGTGGACCTCTGTCTCGCGACCGGGAACCTCGGCCCGGGTACGGGCCCGTTCTCGCTGACCGGACAGGCGAACTCGATGGGCACGCGCGTGTGCTCCTCGAAGGGGTCGTGGCCGGGGATGCGGGCGTTCACGGACCCGGACGAGCGCCAGGTGGTCGCGGACGCGTGGAACGTCCCGGTCAGCCGGCTCCCCGACGACCCCGGACCGGGGCCGGTCAGTCTCGTGAACGCCATCGACGACGGCCCGGTGGAGGCGGTCTGGACGGTCGCGACGAACCCCGCGGCTGGCCTGCCGGACGCCTCCGCGGCGCGCGAGCACCTCGACGAGGCGTTCCTCGTCGCGCAGGACGCCTTCCACACCGAAACCACGGAACTCGCGGACGTCGTGTTGCCGGCAGCGACGTGGGGCGAGTCCTCCGGGACGGCGGTGAACCGGGAGCGCCGCGTCTCCCGCATCCGACCCGCGTCGGACCTCGTGCCGGACGTGCGTACCGACCTCGACGTCATCACGACCATCGGCGAGCTGCTCGTCCCCGGGCTGCTCGGCGACCCCGACCCCCGGGACGTCTTCGACGAACTCGCGGCGCTCACTGCCGGGACGCTGGCGGACCTCTCGGGCATCAGTTATGCGCGCCTGGACGACGAACAAGCGGTCCGGTGGCCGGCGCCGGACGCGGTCTCGGAGGGCGGCTACCGCTACTACGACGACGGCGATTGGTCGTTCCCGACACCGACCGGGAAGGCGCGGTTCTCAACGGGCCGCCACGAGGGGCTCCCGGAGCCGACGAACGAGACGTACCCCCTGACGTTGACGACGGCTCGCGAGGCGGACGGCTACAATACCGGCGTGCGTTCGCGTGGCGAAGACGCGCCGGCGAACCCGCTCGCGCGCATCAACCCCGAGACCATCGAGGCCGCCGACATCGCGGCGGACGCCGACGTCGCGGTCGTCGAATCGCGCCGTGCGAACGTTCCCGTGCGCGTCGCGGTCGACGACGCCGTGCCCACAGGTCTCGTCTGGCTGCCGATTCACCACCCGGAGACGAACGCGCTGACGCTCCCCGAGACCGACCCGCGCTCGGACGAGCCGAACTTCAAGCAGTGCGCGGTGCGCGTGCGGCCGGCTACCGACGAGGCGGCCGCGGGCGCGCTCGGCGACGCGGAAGCGCCCGCCGACGACTGACGGTCACGGGAGCGGGAACCAGAACTAGTCCGCGGGCTGGGACGGCGTCTCGTCGGCGAACCGCCGGAGCTCGGTTCTGATGGCGCGGAACTTCGCGGCGAGGAAGCCCGCGAGAATGAACACGAAGCCGGTCGCGGTGGTGGCGGTCACTTCCTGTCCGAGAACGAGCCAGCCCGCCAGCGCCGCGAACACGGGAATCACGTACTCGATGAAGCTCATCTCGATGGGGCCGAGCGATTCGAGGAGCGTGAAGTACAGCAGGAAGCCGCCTGCGCCCGCGACGACGGCGAGGTACGCGATGGCACCCAGCGCGGCAGGCGTCCACGTCGCGGCGGCGAACGACTGGCTGGGGAGCGCGAGCACGGCGATGTGGAGGACGAGCGCGCCGACGGCCATCATCCACGCCTGCGTGGCGAGGAACGGCAGCGACGGGGACCGGCTGTGCGTGAGGACGGCTGCAAGCGCGAACGCGAGCGCGGAGGCGAGCACGAGCGCGACGCCGAGGACGCTCTCCCCGAGGTTCGCGGGGTCGGGGTTCGCGATGACGACGACACCGGCGAACCCGAGCACGACGCCGAGCGCGGTCGCGGCCGTGAACGCCTCGTCAGTAGACACGAGCCGCGTGAGCGCGGGCGTCACGACCGGGATGAGCCCCAGAAGGACGGCGGCGACGCCGCCCGCGACGTACTGCTGGCCGGCGAAGAGGAGCGCGTGGTGGAGCCCTATCATCAGCGCGCCGCCGACGAGCACGTAGACGTAGTCGTCACGCGTCTGCGGCCGGAACTCGGTGCCGGAGGCGAGGACGGCGGCGAACAACAGCGCGGCCGCGACGTCGAAGCGCACGGCCGCGAACGGCACCGCTGGGAGGTCCGCGAGGCCGACGTCCGTCGCCATGAACGCCGTCCCCCAGATGGCGGCCAGCAGCAGGTACTTGCCCGCGGTCCGGTAGCGACTCATTCACTCGGAGGTCGCCGCCCGACGGGGATACGTGCGTCGAACGGGCGACCGACTCGCGCGGCGCGCTCCACAACGCTCTCGGCGTTCGGTGCCGATGGCGACGCATGGACGAGTTCGACGCGTCGCGGGCGGCCGCCCGGATGCGGGCCGCCGAGTCGTCGCTGACTGGGCTCCGCGAGCGCTTCTCGGTGCCCGAGGAGACGCTCTACCTGGACGGGAACAGCATCGGCGTTCACGGCCAGGACGCCGCGGCGGCCCTGGAGCGCGCGCTCACGCAGTGGAAGGAGTACGGCATCGAGGGGTGGACGCAGGCGGACCCGCCGTGGTTCGAGTACGGCGAACGCCTCGGCGACCGACTCGCCGACGTCGTCGGCGCGAAACCAGCGGAGTGCGTCGCCGCGAACTCCACGACCGTGAACATCCACGCGCTCGTCGGCACGTTCCTCGACGCCGCCGACGGCACCGAGGTCGTCGTCAACGAACTGGACTTCCCGACCGACCACTACGCGATTCGCGCCCAGCTGCGGGCTCGCGGGTTCGACCCCGCCGACCACCTCGTCGTCGGGGAGAGCGACGACGGCCGCACCATCGAGACGGACGCAATCGCGGACGTCGTGAGCGACGACACCGCTATCGTGTTCATGCCGTCCGTGCTCTACCGGAGCGGCCAACTGCTCGATGTCGGAGGAATCACCCGAATCGCCCACGAGCACGACGCATTCGCGGGCTTCGACCTCGCGCACTCCGTGGGCGTCGTCGACCACGACCTCCACTTCGACAGCGTGGACTTCGCGGTGTGGTGTAGTTACAAGTACCTCAACGCCGGCCCGGGCGCAATTGGGGGCCTCTACGTCAACGAGGACCACTTCGACCGCCCGCCGGCGATGGCGGGCTGGTGGGGGAACGCCGACGAGACGCAGTTCGACCTCGCATCAGAATTCGACCCCGCTCGGGGCGCTGCTGCGTTCCAAATCGGGACCGTGCCCGTCTTCGCCGCGGCGCCGCTGTTCGGCTCGCTCGACGTCACCGAGGCCGCGAGCGTCGGCGCGCTGCGCGACCGCTCCATCGAGTTGACGCGCTACCTCGTCAGCCTCGTGGACGAACGCCTCCCCGAGTGTGAGATTGGGACGCCCCGAGAGGCCGAGCGTCGCGGCGGCCACGTCGCCGTCGAGCACCCCGAAGCCGGGAAGCTCAGCCGCGCGCTCCGCGACCGGGGCGTCGGCGTGGACTTCCGCCCGCCGAACGTCGTCCGCGTCGCGCCCTCCCCGTACTACGTCGGCTTCGAGGCCGTCTGGCTCGCCGTCGACGAGCTCCGCGAGATTCTGGACGCGGACGCCCACCACGCGTACGGCGAGCACGACGAGCAGGTGACCTGACACCTACACCCGGAACTCGAAGCGCGCGCCGCCGCCATCGCTCTCCGTGACGCTGGCCGTCCAGCCGTGGGCTTCGGCGATGTTCTTCACGATGGCGAGCCCGAACCCGGTGCCCTCTTCGTTTCTGGTCTCGCCGTACTCGAAGACGCGTTCCCGGCGGTTGGCGGGGATGCCGCGGCCGTCGTCCTCGACGAAGAAGCCCTCGTCGTCATCGAGGCAGCCGACAGCTACCGTTACGTCATCGCCACCGTGTTCGACAGAGTTGCGGAAGAGGTTCTCCAGGAGCGAGCCGAACCGCGAGTGGTTGGCTTCCAGCGTGGCGTCGCCCGCGACGTGTAGCGTCGCGTCCGCGGTGTCGACGTTCGCCCACGCGTCCTCGGCGGCCGCCGACAGCGAGCGCTCGCGGACGTCGTCGAGGCTGCGGCCGTGGCGCGCGAGCGCGAGCACGCTCTCGATGATTTCGTGCATGCGGTCCAGCGACTCCTCCATGCGCTCGAAGTACTCGTCGTCGCCGGTCTGCTCGGCGAGTTCGAGGTAGCCGCGGGCGACGTTGAGGGGGTTGCCGAGGTCGTGGCTGACGATGCTCGCGAACTCCTCGAGGCGGTCGTTCTGGCGTTCGAGCTCGCGCTCGTGCTCCTTCCGGTCGGTGATGTCCGTGTACATCGCGTACCCGTGGATGTTCGGCTCGTCGAGGCGGAACGGCACGACGTCGAGCAGGAAGTCCCGAGGGCCGTCGGCGGTCTCGCGGCGGACTTCGACGTTGATGTTCTGGCCGTCGAAGAGCTTCTGGTTGTACTCGTCAGCCTCGTCCTGCTCCTCGGCGGGGATGATGTAGTCGTCGATGTTCTCGCCGACGAGTTCGTCCTCGCTGTAGCCGAACACCGCTTCGAAGGCGGGATTGACCGCGCGTACGATTGGCTCGTCGTCCTCCACGACGAAGCTCGCTGTGGGGCTGGGGACGTTCTCGAACAGCGCCGCGAGCCGGCTGTGCTCGCGCCGCAGGTCGACTTCTCGGCGGCGGAGCTGGCGGATGCGTTCGGCGCGGTCGAGGGCGGCTTCGGCGTTCGTCGCGAGCACGCGCACGAGGTCGTGGTCGGTGCCGTCGAAGCTCCCGGGTTCGGTCGCGCCAATCATCAGGACGCCGTGGTCGCCAAGCGGGTGGATGATTTCCTCGCGGATGACCGTCTCGGGGTTGTGGACGTTTGGCTGCCTGTGGACCTCAGTGAACGACTCGGGTTCGCCGGACTCGTAGACGTCCCACGCGAGGCTCTCGCCGGCCTTGAAGGTGGGTGGCCCACCGTTGGTCACGGGGTCTGAGACGGTCGCCGGTCGAAGTTCGTCGGCGTCAGTGGCGGCGTAGAATACGCCCACGTACGGGAGCCCGAGGAGGTCGTCGGCGGCTTCTACGATGACTGCCGCGATGTCGTTGCGGTCGTCCTCGACGAGCATCCGCCGAGTGGCGTCGTGGAGCCCGGTGAGGGTGTGTTCGCGGTGGCGCTGCTCGGTGACGTCGTCGACGACCGCGAACGCGTCGGGGCCGTCCTGGTGGAGGACCTGCTTGACCGTGACCTCGAAGACGCGGTCGTCGTCGACGAGCCCGGTTTCGAAGGTTTTCGCGCCGTGTCCGGGGACGAACTGTTCGGGATGGGCGTCGAAGCACGCGGCAAGCGATGTCCCGCGGAGGGTCGCCTCGTCGGCGCCGACGACGCGCTGAGCGGCGTCGTTGACGAGCCGGACTTCGCTGTCGCCGTCAATGGTGACGTCGTAGAGGACGAGCGCGTCGTCGTTTTGCTCGAACAGCTCCCGGAAGCGGGCTTCGCTCTCGCGGAGGTCGCGCTGCGAGCGGATGCGCTGGACTGCCTGGTAGGCGTGTGAGGCGAGTAGCTCCGCGAGTTCGACGTCGTTGTCGTCGAAGC
>CAXREU010000067.1:0-33082 GCA_964229715.1 Halobacterium sp. | reverse complement strand
AGCACGTGCCCGGCGACGACGAGGGCGACCTGCGACCACCAGAACGCCGCCAACGGGAGCCAGCCGAGCAGGTCGACGCTCCCGCCGCTCAGCGAGAGCAGCTGGGAGAGGTTCCGCGCGACGAACGGGTAGTTATGCGCGACCTCGTATGCGGCGGCGATAGGGACGACGGTGGGCGCGAATGCGGCGGCCGCGACGCGGGGGTCTCGCCGTTCGGGTCGCCGCTTTCCGAGCCCGTCCGTCGCGGCGGCGACGACGAGGTACGCCACGAGGAAGCCCACCAGTCCTGCGAAGTAGAGGACGAGGTGCGCGTACGCGCCGACGGCGTCGAAGACGGCGAAGTACGCAGTCTGGTACTCGGGCGTGTTCGAGAAGCCGTCGAAGCTCACGGTGTAGACTGCGGCGACGACGAACGCTGCGACGCCGGGTTCGTTGACGGGGCGCGCGCAGGCGGCCCACGGCGACCGCACCGCGACCGTCCGGTCGCGCCACTCGACGACGGCGACGCGCCCGAGCAAGCCATAGAGCACTTCGAGGGCGTCCGCGCGCTCGAAGAATCGCCGTCCGAACGCGACGCCACCGACGACCATGACCGCGGCGTACACCGCAAGCACGCCCGCGGTGACCCGCGGCAACTGGGGAATCTCCGTGAGGTTCTCAGTGACGCCAACGACGGCGACGAACCCCGCGACGGCGGGCCAGACGCCGAGCCAGTCGGGGTAGTCAGCGAGCGCCACATCGCCGCCTTCGAGCGCGACGAACGCCTCGTGGACGGTCCGCCAGGGCGAGAGCGCGCGCCACGGGCTCCCGAGGAGAACGGCGACGAGGCCGACGCCTTTGAGCGCGACGGCCCACGCGAACAGCGTCGCCGGGTTGTCGGCGGCGGCCCGCGGCCCGGTCAGGCCGAACCAGAGGACGCCGACGAATCCCAGCATGCCGGCGGCGCGCAACGCCCACCGACCGACGCGCGGCGCGGGGAGTGACGCCGTCGCAACGACGCCGTCGCCGCTCACATCCGTGGAATCTGCGCGTGCGAGCCAGCCTGCCGTCGCGGCCACGGTGACGCCGGCACCAGCGAACAGCAGCGGGAGCGGCAGCGGGGCGTCGAGCCGGCCACCGGCGACCTCGTGTGCTCGCGCCACGCCCGCGAGTGCGGGAACCGCGAGCGCGGCGGCGACGAATCGCGTCCAGCGCACGCTCGCATTTCGGCGCCGAACTCCCCAAAACGCTGCTGGTACGCGCGTCGAATGCCGGCCAGCACCCGCGCGGGTTTTTGTACCGGGCCGCGAGACGGTCACGTGTGCGCTCCCGTACGTTTGTCGCAATCGTCGTCGTGTTCGCGCTGCTCGCGGTTGGCGCCATCCTCGCCCTCGGCGGCCTCACCGGCGACACCGCCGACCTAACCGTCGAGTGGGCGAGCGACACGCACCGCGACACGGACGTCAATCACCACCATCCTGCGGCAGTCCGAGTCGACGGCGACGCGGTCGTGTTCGCGCCGGTGAGCGGGCGTCCTGGGAGCGACGACTGCGCGCTGTACGCGCTGAACGCGACGACGGGCGGCGAACTGTGGCACCACGCCGTCCCGCCCGCTGACTGCGCGATTCACGCGGTCGCCGACCCCGCGGTCGGTGACTTCGACGGGGACGACGAGCGCGAAGTGTTCGCCGCGACGACCGAGCGCCGCGTCTACGGGTTCGAGGCGACGACCGGCGACACCGAGTTCTCGTACGGGCTCTCGGCGTACGGCTACTCGCAGCCGCTGGTCGCGGACTTCGTCGGCGACGCCAGCCCCGAAATCACGGTCGTCGACGCGAGGGGCGAGGTCTCCGTCGTGCACGCGAACGGGACGGCAGCGTGGACGCGCCAGCTCGACACGTACACGTTCGGACAGCCCGCAATCGACGACTTCGACGCGGACGGCGCGCCCGAGCTCGTCGTCGGGGTCGCTGGGAACGGCACCCTCTACGCGTTCGAACAGGACGGGTCGCTCGCGTGGAAACAGTCGAATGCCACTGACGGCACCATCACGTGGCAGACGACCGGCCAACTCGACGACGACCCCGCCGTCGAACTCGTCGCCGCGACACAGTCCGGGGACGTTGTGGCCGTCGACGGCGGGACGCGAGCAATCGAGTGGGAGCGAACCTTCGAGAGCCTTGCCGCCGTGCACGCCGTCGGGGACGGCGACGGGGACGGCTCACCAGAGGTGTACGCGACCGCCGCCGACGGCGTCCTGCGCGCGCTTGACGCCGCGACCGGGGACGTCGAGTGGACGACGACGCTGACCACTGGGGACGTGCAGATGATGCCGCCGCCGGCGCTCGGTGACGTGGACGGCGACGGCGACGACGAACTCGTCGCGACCACGAACGACGGCATGGTGAAACTCGTCTCGCCGTCTGACGGCAGCGTCACGGCGACGTACAGCCGCGAGGTCGTCGTGTACACGCATCCGGTGTTGGCGGACGTCGACGGCGACGGCGCTGCGGAGATACACGTGATGTACGCCGACGGCACCGTGGTCGCGCTGTCGGCGTCCTGAATCGTGGTAGCGGACAACGCTTAACACGCCGCGGCGCTATCTTCGAGTATGGACGATATTTTCGTCGGCCGACTGATGTCGGACAGCATCCACACGGTCACGCCCGACACGCTCGTCGAGGACGCCGCCGAGCTCATGCTCGACAACAGCATCGGCTCGGTCGTCGTCGTCGACGAGAACGGCCACCTCGAGGGCATCCTCACGAACACCGACTTCGTCACCATCGTCGCGAAGAGCAAGCCGAAGGCCGAGACCACCGTCGAGCGCTACATGACCACGGACGTCGTCACCACCGGCGCGCAGGACTCCATCCGCGACGTCGCCGACGCCATGCTCGAACACGGCTTCCACCACATGCCCGTCGTTGACGAGGAGGACAACGTCATCGGCATGATTACCACGACGGACCTCGCGTCGTACATCTCGACTGTCCAGACGCCTAGCCCCGCGTAATCCTCGTTTCGCGTAACCGTCCCAGCGCCGCACACCACCGCGCTCGCTTCTCGCGGGTCGTTCGTGTTCGCCTCGTGTCAGAATTCGGCGCCGGACAATCGCATGACAGCGGTAATCTGTCACCCACTCCACTACACTTATTTAAGTCGTTTAGGCAATACTGTGGCCGTGGAATCCCGAACAGTCGAGTACAGTTTCGAGGACGCGCGCCTGCTGGTGAAGGGCGCGCTCGAACTCGTCGACGGCGTCGAAACCTACTACGAGGAGCGCCCGGGCGTGGTCACCGCCAAGACCGGCTTCCGATTCGGCCTCCTGACGTCCAGCTACGGCGAGACGCTCACGGTCACGCTCCGCGAAGTCGACGAAATCACGACCGAAGTCTCCGTCGCGGGCGCCAAGAACGTGGACCTGAACGTCGGTGCAAACCCCGACAAGTACGTCCTGTCGTTCCTCCAGACGCTGGACACGCTCACCGACTACCCGTTGGCCGACGCCGTCGATGTCGTCGACGAGCACACCCGCAGCGGCACGAAGGAAGTCTCCGACCCCGGCGAGCAAGCCGACGGCACCAACGTGCTCGCGCTCGTCCTGGTCGCGGTCCTCGTCTTCTCTCTGTTCACGATTCTCGCGCTGTAACGAACCATTCGACCTATCGCTATGTCACTCAAATTCATCGGCGGCGCCGGTCTGGTGCTCGCAGTGCTGTTGTTCCTCCTGGCTGCGGCACAGCCGGCCACCGTCGCAGACAGCACGACGACCTGCATCGACTCGACGTACTACCAGGACTGTTCGACGGTCAACTACGAGCGGCCGAACCCACAGCGTAGCCAACTGTTCGGCGCCGCGGGCTTCCTATTCTTCGGCGGCCTGCTCGCGTACGGCGTCGGTGCCGCGCGGTCGTCGAACGTCGCAGAACCGGGCAGCGACGGCGACGCGACCGCGAGCCCCGCGCAAGCCGGCAGTACGTCGTCCGGCACCGAGACGCTGCGCGAGCAACTGGACGCACGGCAGTCCGACGGCGCCGACGCGGCCACTCAGCCGACCCCCGAGCCAGTCGCTGACGAGTCGCGGCCCCCGCTTGGGTACCGGAACGTCGACGCCACGACCGACGCGGCCGACGAACCGCCGCAGGACGGTTCGGTGGACGTCGAAAACACTCCCGAGTGGCGCGTTCCGTCGACGGTCAGCGTGACGGCTAGCGCGCTTGCGAGCGCGTTCGTACTGAGTTGGCTCCTCGGGTCGGTGACGGCCGTCGGGAGCGTCATCGCTCGCGCGTTCGTGTTCGCGCTCTGCGCCGTTCCCGGCGTCCTCCTTTACCGGCGGTACGTTGAGATGAGGCCGGATGCCGGCGATTCCGTGGAGGTGACCGAGTGATGGACCGCCGTACCTTCCTGAAGTCGGCCGGCGTCGGCGTCGGTGCGAGCATGCTCGTCGGCGCTTCCTCACTCAATCCTCTCGTCCCGACGCGCACCCGCGACGACGCAGGCAGCGACCCCGGCCCGACGACTACGACGACCACGTCCTCGCCGACGACGACGCCCCCGCCCGACCACCGGCTGTGGACCAACGACCTGTACGGCTCCGTACGCGGCATGGTCACGGCCGACTCGGAGCTCTACGTCTCCATCGGGAACGAAGTGTACCGGCTCGCCGCGGACACCGGGACGATTGCTTGGAGCGCGGAGTCCGAGCAGACCATCGAGGCGCCCGTCGCGGTCGGGTCGGCATCTGTGTTCGCCGTCGGCGACGAGGGGCGCGTGCTCTCGGTCGACCGCTCGACCGGCGACCGGAACTGGTTCGACGACGTCTACGTCTATCACGCGTCCCAGCCGTTCGTCCACGAGGACACGCTCGTGGTGCCCGCCCGCCGCGTCTACGGATTCGGCGTCGACTCCGGCGAGTTCCGGTGGGAGTCCGAGCCGTCGTTCACGACGCCGAACGGGATTCGCGACGGCCCGTTCCTCTACGTCGGCGACGGCCGCGAGTTCGCGAAACTGGACGTGCGCGACGGGTCGACCGTCTGGCGGTGGGACGACCGCGACCACCTCGATATGCCCGGTGGCGACTTCGTCCTCGACGGCGGGCGCGGCCAGCTCTACGGGACGTACAACTCCACGCTGTTCGCGGTCGACACCGAGAACGGGGACGCCGTCTGGACGCACGACGATGGCTACGTCGCCGCGCTCGCCCAGTACGGCGACCGCCTCCTTTACGTCACGGAGACGAGCGCAGACAATACGAAACTTGTCGCCATCGACCTCGCGGAACCCGCGACGGACTGGGAGCAAATCGCGTCCCTCGACATCAACGGCTGGAAGTACGGCCGCGTCACGACCGCACTCGCAGCGTACGAAGGAAACGCCGTCGCCGGAACCAGTACCGGTCACCTCGTCGCCGTCGCCCCCGCCGACGGCAGCCTCGTCGGCGCCACCCAGGTCGCCGAAGACGCCCTCGCGCGCCTCCACGTCGACAGCTACCGGGCGTTCGTCTCCGGCAGCGGCTTCCTCCGCGCCGTCGACCTCGCGGAGTGCGACCTCGCCTGACTCGCCCGTAGCGCCCTCAGAACCCCCAGCGGAGGCCGGACATCGTGCCGACGATGGCGACCATGAGCACGAGTTCGACGAGGCTGAGCATGCCGTACTTCTTGTTCAGGGAGGCGAGGCGTTCGTGGTCGGTGTCGTCGGCGGCGATTTCGTCGAACATCCCGGCCGTGAATTTGTGGAGCGGGCCGAACCCGAGGACGAGCAGCGCGGCGGCGAGCGCGAGCGCCGCCCACAACGACGGCGTCGGGGAGTCCCAGAGCCCCATCATGGCGGCGAGCCCGATGCCGGAGCCGACGACGCCGACCGACACCGGCTCCATGAGCAGGTTCATCTTCGGGACGAAGCCCTCGGCGAACTCCACGTTCGCCTCCTGAGAGAGGCTCCCCATGACCGGACCCAAGACGACCGCGCCGAGCACCCCGGTGCCGAACCAGAACGCGCCGAGGAAGAGGTGGACGGTGAACATGATTCGCGCGTCGCCGGAGAGGTACCCCAAAACGGGCAGGACCAGGGGGACGGCGACGGCGCCGACCGCGAATGGCCGGGTGGCGGCGTCGGCCATCAGGCGGTACCGTTCGCGTCTGTTCGCGGGTCGCTGTGCGTCGGTCAGTGACATCTGGTGGCTCCCCTCACAACGAGTCGTAACTCTGCTGACACCCAAATAAGTGGTGTGGTTGACACAACGCCGCGTGGCGCTGCGGGTCGCAGTGCGCGTCAGTAGATGCGCTCGGTCGCTATCTCGGCGCCCTCGGCGAGCGCGTCGAGTTTCTTCCACGCGATTTCGGGGTGGACCATGCCGAGGCCGGCCTGCGTGCCGAAGCCGCAGTCAGGCGCAGCGACCAGCGGCGTCGCGTCGTCGACGGCGGCCGCCACGCGCTCTAGGCGGTCCGCGATGGTCTCGGGATGGTCGACGACGTTCGTCTTCACGTCGACGACGCCCGGAATCAGCTCCCAGCCGTCCGGCACCGAGTGCTCGGCGAACGCGCGGTACTCGTGCTGGTGGCGGGGGTTGGCCTGTTCGACGCTGAGCCCGGTGATGTCGGCTTCGTAGATTTCCGGCAGCAGCTCCGCGAGGGCCGTGTCGAGGTGGTGAGGTCCCTCGTAGCTTCCCCAGCAGGTGTGGAGGCGGACCTGCTCGGCGGGGACGTTCGACAGCGCCTCGTTGAGCGCTTCGACGTGGAGGCGGGTGGCCGCCTTGACTTCGTCGAGGGGTGCGTCCGCGTACTCCGCGGTATGGCCGACGGTGAGCAGTTCGGGCGCGTCGATTTGGAGGGTCGTCCCGGTGTCGGCGACGAGTTCGTACTCCTCGGCCATCGCGTCCGCGACGGCGAAGAGGTACTCCTCGTAGTCGCCGTAGTAGTCGTCGACGTGCGTGGCGGTGACGACGCTTGGCGACGCCGAGGTGACGAACGTGTCCTCGAAGTTCGCGCCGACGTCGTCGAGGGCGTCCTGGAAGCCGTCGAGTTCGGCTTTCGCGTCGTCGTGGCCGGTGTACTCGACGGGGCCGGTGACGACGGGCTGCATCGAGAGGTCGATGACGTCCGTCTCGAACGTCTCGGAAGCGTAGTCGGGGAACTCCTGGAGGTCCGCCCAGAGCTCCTGCTCGCGCTTGCCGTCGATGCCGCTGAGGCGGTCCGCGACGTACCAGTTGAACGAGACGCGGGACTGCTCGCCGTTGTTGGCGACGTCGAGGCCGACCTCGGCCTGGCGCTCGACGACGTCGCGCGTAGCGGCCGCCACGGTTGCGTCCCACTCGTCGGGATCGACGTCCTCGCCGTCCTGGCGCTGCTTGAGGAGGTCGAGCAGCTCCGGTGGTCGGGGGAGACTACCGATGTGCGTCGTGCGAATCCGGTCGTCGTTCGCTGTCATTTGATACTCACGTGAGTAATAGATACTGCTGCAAATATAACCAACGGTATTTATATCTGCGATTGCGCCGTTGGCTGGTGGTGCTTCGACGCCGCGACGGCGGGTCGAGGAGAGGGTCGAAACACAGCTATTATTGCCGCACGACCACCCGTTCCGAGTAGACCTAATGGGGGTGCGCACCGCGGTTCGACGGGAAGTGACGGCGCTCTGGGGCGGCGGGAAGGGCGTTTCCCTCGTCGCCATCGCGACCGGCTGGGGCCTGCTGAACGGCGGGCGGATGGTCTACCCCGTTATCATCCCCTACCTCCAGACCGACTACGGGCTCTCCCTGACGGTGTCGGGGCTGCTCGTGACGGTGCTGTGGTTCTTCGCGGCAATCGGCCAGCTCCCCGGTGGCATGCTCGCCGACCGGTACGACGAGCGCTCGCTCATGGCCGTGAGCGCGGTCGTCGTCGCCGCGGCGCTCGGCCTCGTCGTCACGTCCTCGTCGCCACTCGTCCTGTTCGCGGCGACCGCCGTTTGGGGCCTCGGGCACTCGCTGTACCCGATTGCCAGAATCACGATTCTCTCGAAGCTCTACACGCAGCGCCTCGGCAGCGCGCTCGGCGTCACGATGGCGACCGGTGATATTGGGCAGACCGCCCTCCCGCCAGTCGCCGCCGCCCTCGCCGCCGCCGTCGCGTGGCAGGCCGGCCTCGGCTTCGTCGCGCCGCTGCTCGTCGTCGCCGGGATTCTCGTCTACGCAACGTCACCGAGCCGGGACGACGCGGACGACGGCACGGACGCGGGGAGCACGCAGTCGCTGCGCGACGCCGTCGACGTCCTCGCGGAACTCCGCACGCCCGAAATCGGGTTCATGACGGTCATCCTCTTCCTCTACATGTTCGTCTGGCAGTCCTTTACCGCGTTCTACCCGACCTACCTCACGTCCGTGAAAGAGCTCTCCACCCAGCAGGCGAGCGTGCTGTTCGGGTTCTTCTTCGCGGTCGGCGTGCTCGTCAAGCCGCTGGCCGGCGCGGCCTACGACCGCATCGGGATGCGCCGCTCGCTCATCGGGATTCTGCTGCCGGCCGCCGCGGGCTTTCTCCTGTTGCCCGTCGTCTCGGGCATCTGGCCGCTCGTCGCCATCACCGCGCTCGTCAGCACGATGCTCGGCACCGGCGCAATCACGCAGTCGTTCCTCGCGGAAGCGTTCTCCGAGGCGACCCAGGGCACCGGCCTCGGCGTCATTCGCACGCTCACCGCGTCGCTGGCCGCCGCCGGCCCGGTCGTCTTCGGCGTCGTCGGCGACCACGGCTACTTCGACGAAGGCTACGTCTTCCTCGCGGTCGTGATGGCCGTCGTCGTCGCGCTCACGTACCGGATGCCCGAATCGACCTGATTGCAGTCGCTCGTCCTCTGCCGCGTTCGAGCTTCGTTGCCTCGCGCGTTCTGCGGGAGAAGTTGCAGCGCGTGAGAACACGACAGCCACCTTATGTGGGAAGATTGAAACCAAGCGTACATGCGACACACGGTGTGCGTCGTCTGTGGCGGCTGGGTCGTCTTCTTCGCCACCTTCGCACTGCTATCTGTCTTCCCGGCGACGGGGAGTCTCTTCCTCACGCTCCTCGGCGCTCTCGTCGCCGTACTCCTCGCGACCCCGGCTCTCCACGCGGGAATGCGGGTGCGTAGCTCGGGCAACGCTGGTGTTCAGAGTTAGGTGGAATCAAGGCAGCACGTCGTCGCTGTCAGTCTCGGATTCACATACTGCGCTCGTACACACGACCTCGCTCGACCCATGTATCTCGGGCCACTCGACGGGTGATTTCAGCTCGATTTCTCGCGTATCGGGGGTCGGCAACTGGTTTTGATAGGCGATGCGGGACGAAGTATGCACACGAAGTTCGTGTGCAGGTCTGGGAAACTGACTCTCTTGCAGAATCTCGTGGATATGCGTGGAAGGAGAGAAGACTAACCTGAAGCGTGAAGACAACCGAGAGTCCGACACAGAATTAATACGATTCCTGCTCACACATTACCAAGATGAACCTGATAGATTTACTATTCTCTCCGGGAGGCTCAATTGTTCTGGGCGGCGTGTTAACCCTATCAGGAGGTCTGGCAACAGAGTTGTGGAGAGGCCAGCGAAAGCGTAGGAATATATCCAACTCACTGAGAACAGAGATACGAGAAACAAAACACGCTCTTGAACTATTGAAGGCAGCCAAAGAGCAGAAGGAGAACGGCTCCATCACGTGGGAGAAATATGACACTATTGAAAAATCTGAGTTTGAGGGGGTTCAAGAGGGGGATGGGATTTATTTGAAAGAGTGGCTGTTTACGCAAGGCCTTCTCTCCCTAGAAGCAAAAAAGACCCAAATATACGATTCTAATTGTGGCGATATAGGGCACCTTAGTCCTGATACTGCTAGTACTGTAGTGAAGTACTATTCATCTTATGCGGAGTTAGGCTCTTACTCGGACGAATCAATAGAATCCGCGAAGGAACGTTTCTCATTACAGAGGGACTACGGAAGCAGAAAGAATATTCGTGATGAGTTAGGGGAAGAAGGCTGGCATCGATATGTTTCAGGAGTATTCTCTTTTAGACAAATTCTCAGCACAGCCGAAGATGCATATGAACACCAGCAGAAGGCTCTTGAGGAATTAGAGAAAGAAACGAAAATTCGGCGGAGATTTACTTTCAGACGCCGAAAGACGGATTGAGGTAACGTTATTTCTGGTGCGTTGTGCTGAGGTCTGCGGCGTGTTGTGGATTGGTGGCCTTAGCTACACCCCCTAACGGAGAATCAAATGGTTCGTGAGGTTCTTCGCGTGGATGCCGCTGCGTAACCACGCCCACTATGCACTACTGAACTAACACACGCGTAGCTCCGTGACGCGAACACGTGTGGACTCGTCGGGACTGAGCGAAACCGAAGGTTTCGCGAGGTACGACGAGTCCACGACTGAGGGAGCGAAGCGACCGAAGGAAGTGGACTCGTCGGGATTTGAACCCGAGGCCTTCCCCGTGCCAGGGGGATGATCTACCACTGATCTACGAGCCCGCGAACGCATTCCAACGTTTCCCGCGGTCGTTGATAAACCCCGCGAATTCATTTGGCGGCTTCACGGGGAGATGGAAACCCTTTACCTGCCCGAGGGCGTTCTCGCCTGTAGGGAACCACACGGCCGTAGATCCGACGGCGCCGCGCGGGTTCGGACGCGAATTGCGTCCGCTGGCGCGGCTTGGGACTGCGGTAGTGTTCCGGCACCAGTCGGTGCCGCCAGCGTTTCGTGTAGTTCCAATCCGAACAATGGCACGAATGCACACGCGCCGCCGCGGGTCGTCCGGCTCGGACCGCCCGGCGGCAGACGAACCACCGGAGTGGAGCGACGTAGACGAAGATGCAATCGAGGACCGCGTGGTGGAGCTCGCCGAGCAGGGGCACGACCCCTCGCAAATCGGCATGAAGCTCCGCGACGAGGGCGTGCAGGGCACGCCGATTCCGGACGTGAAGCTTGCGACCGGGAAGAAGGTCACCGAGATTCTCGAAGAGAACGACGCCAAGTCCGACCTGCCCGAGGACTTCCGTAACCTCCTCGAGCAGGCGATTCGGCTGCGCGAGCACGTTCAGGAGAACGGCCAGGACCACCAGAACAAGCGCGCGCTCCAGAACACGGAGTCCAAGATTCGCCGCCTCGCGGACTACTACCGCGGCGACGAGCTCGACGAGGACTTCAAGTACTCCTACGAGAACGCGGTCGAACTGCTCGAATAGATGGCGACGACGGGACGCACCACAGCTGCGACCGAGCCCGACGCCGAGTCGGTGCTGACCGACGCGGAGTTCGTCCGCGTGACGGCGGCGCCGACCGGCGGGAGCATCGCGGCCGCCGCGATGCTCGCCGGGGCGTGCGACGAGCACGACGTACCGTACCAGGTGCGCGTGACTCGCGGCGCTCCGTCGGCGCCGGACGCGGCCGAGACGTCCCTCGTGGCCGTCGGCGTCGAATCGCCGGCTGCCGACGCGTCGTTCGTCGAGGACGCACCGAACGCGGCCTTCGACGCGGCGCGCGAAGCCGGTGCAGCCCCAGACCCGGTGGTGGCGTTCGCGGGCGCGCTCGCTGACGGCGTCGAGCCGGCAAGCGACGTCCGGGAGGCTGCTGGATTGACGCGGCGTCCGGGCGTCGGGATTCCGACCGCGGACCTCGCGGCGGGGCTGGCGCACTCGACGCGCGTTCACGCGTCGTTCTCGGGGGACGAGCAGGCGGCGGGCGCGACGCTCGCCGAACTCGGCCTCCCGCCGGAGCTCGACGCGACGGCACAGCGCCGCCTCGCCTCGGTAGTCGCGCTCGACGCGACCGGCACGACGACGCGCGCTGCGGACCGCGTCGCGGACGTCCTTCGCCCGCACGAGACGCCCGCCGGCCCCTTCGAGACTGTCGAGGGGTACGCGGACGTGCTCGGCGCGCTGGCGTGGGCGGCGCCCGGTTTGGGCGTCGCGCTGGCGCTCGGTGCGGTCGACGCGCCGACGGCGCTGGACGCGTGGCGCGCCCACGCGACCGATGCGCACGCGGCAGTCCGACGCGCGGACCCGTCGCGGTACAGCGCGGTCGAGGTCGTCGAGGCCGACGTCGCGCAGCCGACCGTCGCGCGACTCGTCCGGGACTACCGGGCTCGCGAACCCGCAGTGCTCGTCGTCGGCGACGACGCTGCCGCGCTCGCGACGACCGACGCGGACGCCCGCGACGTCCTCCCGAACAGCGTGGGGACATCGACGCTGGCGGTCACAGACGCCGAACACGAAGCAGACCTCGTAGAAATCGTGCGGGGTGAACTATGACGCGCCATGCAACGATTACGACCGCGGTACCGGACCCGGTGCTCGTCGCAGCCGCCGTCCGCCCCGACAACACCGCCGAGATGGACACGCGAGTCACGGAGGACGGCGTCGTCACGCACATCGAGCGCGACGACACCGGCGGCCTCCAGTCGACCGTCGACGACTACGTCGTGAACGTCACGGTGGCGACCGAAGTCGCACAGCACGCAAACCGACACACGACAAACGAATCATGAGCGAACGTTCCGTATCCAAGCAGAACCAAGAGAAACGGTGGTACACCGTGCTCGCACCGGAGGAGTTCGACCGGCAGGAGCTCGGCGAGACGCCCGCCGAAGAGCCAGAACAGGTCTACGACCGAACCATCGAGACGACGCTCGACGAACTCGTCGACGGCGGCGAGAACAACGTCAAGCTCACCTTCCAGGTGGACGACGTCGGCAGCGACACCGCATCCACGGAGTTCGTGAAGCACGAGCTCACGCGGGACTACAAGCGTAGTCTCGTGCGCCGCGGGTCGTCGAAGATTGGCGTGACCATCACGGTCCTCACGACGGACGACTACCGCGTGAAGATTCAGCCGGTCGCGTACACGACCAAGCAGGCCGACCAGAGCCAGCAGAAGGCCATCCGCCGTACGATGATTGACCTCGTCGAGGAAGCCGGCGAGGAGCGCACCTTCGAAGCGCTCATCGACTCCATCATCGAGGGCCGGCTCTCCTCGGCCATCTACGACGAAGCGAACACGATTTACCCGCTTCGCCGCGTGGAAGTCCAGAAGGCGACGCTCGAAGCGCCGCCCGAGGAAGTCCACGAGGAAGAGGAGACGGCCGTCGGCGTCGAAGACGAAGCCTAACCGCTTCCGACCAGCCAGAATTCACACTTTTCGCGCACCCACCTCGACAGCGACGACGCCGGCAGTCGCGTCACTCGGTGACGACGACCTTCCCGAGCATTCCCGCGTCCTCGTGGGGGATGCAGACGTAGTAGTACTCGCCGGGCACCTCGAAGGTGTGCTCGTAGGTCTCGCTCGGGCGGACGATGCCGCCGCCGTTGATGCTCTGCTCCCACGCCTCGCGGGCGGCGTCCTCGTTCTCGAAGCCGCCCGACGCCCAGTAGTCCGCGCCCTCTGGGAGGCCGTCATCGTAGGCGGTGACGGTGTGGTTCCGCGAGCCGGTGTTCGCCCAGACGACGGTGTCGCCGGCGGCCGCTTCGAACGTCGGCACGTCGTTCCCCTCGACGGCGGGTTCGGGGACGAACGCGTTCGACTGCATGCCGATGTCGTACTCCGAGCTGGACAGCGACGGTCCGATACAGCCGGCCAGCGCCCCGGTGACGCTAGCCCCTGCTGCGGCGAGGAACGCCCGGCGTTGCATGGACGACAGTCGGTCCGTCGCGCATTTATACGGCGCGGTCCCGCTCACGCGAGCGCCGAACCGGTGACAACGCGGGAACACGACGAGAGCACGGATGTAAACACGTAAGGACGCCTGCCGAGATGCGTGGAACATGCATCCCCGCTTCGTCGGCCGGTTGGGCGTCGCGGACGCCGTGACCGCGGCGAACGCGGCACTCGGCTTCGTGGCGGTCGTGGCGGCCACCGTCGACGTGGCGCTCGCCGCGCGGCTGGTGTTGCTCGCCGCTATCGCGGACGGCCTCGACGGCGTGCTCGCGCGCAGGTATGGTGGGACGCCGGCCGGCGAACACCTCGACTCGCTCGCGGACGTGGCGTCGTTCAGTGTCGCGCCCGCGTTCCTCGTCGCGGTCGTCGCGCGGAACGCGTGGGGATTCGGGAGCGCGTGGGGAACTGTTGCGCTGGCCGTGTGCGCGCTGTTCGTCGCTGCGGGCGTCGTCCGCCTCGGCCTCTACACGGCCTACGACACGGGCAACGACCACACCGAGGGCGTGCCGACGACGCTCGCTGCGACCCTGCTGGCGGCAGGCGTGCTCGCCGGCGTCGGCGACCCGCGAATCGCCGTTGCCGCAGTCGGACTGCTCACTGTGCTGATGGTGTCGACGATTACGTACCCGGACCTCTACTCGCGGGACGCTCTCGCGATGGGCGCCGTGCAGGCCGCTGCCGTGCTCGCGCCGACGCTCGGCCCGCGACTGTTCCCCCGCGCCCTGCTGGCGTGGGCGTGCGCATATCTCGTGCTCGCGCCGCGATTCTACTGGCGGGGCGAAGGGAAACGCTCATAGGCGCGCTGGCGGAACGAACTGGTATGAGCGACGGGGACGAGGAACCCGAGGAGTCGGCCGACGCGCCGGCCCCGGACGTGGACGTAGAAACGCTTCAGGAGCGTCTCGACGACGGCGCCGACGCCCTCGAAAGCGCCGAGACGGAGGCCGACCTCGACGACGTCGAAGCGATTCTCGACAGCGTCGAGTCCGACCTCGAAGCGGCGGACCTCCCGGAACCCGAAGAAGAGGACGAGGAGGCGCCCGCGGACGAAATCGAATCCCGGCTGTCCGAGCTCCGCGAGGACCTCGAAGCCCAGCGCGGGCCGTACGCCGAGGACGTCGTCGCGGCAATCGAGGACGCCCAGTCCACGCTGGAGTCGACGCGCTGGACCGAACAGGGCGAGGAAGAACTGCGGGCCGCGGTCGGCGACTACCTCGACGACGCCGGCGAGGCGCTCGACGAGACGTTCGTGGGCGGCGAGGTCGCCAACCCGGAGGCGCTCTCGGAGGAACTCGACAAGGTCGTCGACGCCGTCGACGGCGCCGACCTCGACCCGGACGAGGACACCGAAACCATCGAAGCGCTCACCGAGGCGACCGACGCGCTCACCGCGGGCGTCGAGGACGCCCAGGAGTGGGACGACCTCTCGGTCCGCCAGAAGCTCCGCGCGGAGGGGTACTACGAGGTCATGGGCCAGAAGCGCAAGGACTTCCCGCCGGAGTGGACGGCGCTCAAGCAGTGGGAGCAGCGCGAGAACGTCGAGATGATTCTGCTCTGTCTCGAACACATGGGCGACTCCGAGTTCATGGAGCGCCACTGTCTGGAGGCGCTCAAGCACGTCGCCAGCCCGGAAGCACTCGACGAGGTCGGCCAGCGCGCCGCGCGCCGGAACACGCTCGCCGTCGAAATCGTCGGCCGCATCGGCAGCGAGGACGGCATCGAGCACGTCGTCGACTTCGTTGACGCCGAGGGCAACCCCGACCTCCGCACGACCGCGCTGAAGTCGCTCGGCGAAATCGGCAGCGAGGAGACGACCCAGGACGTCGCCAACCAACTGGTCGCCGACAACGACAGCGTGCGTAGCCGTGCCGCGCGCTCGCTGGGTCTCATCGGTGACACGCGCGCCATCGACCCGCTGACGGACGTGCTCGCCGACGACGACAGCGACACGGTGCGCGCGTCCGCGGCGTGGGCGCTCGTCCAAATCGGCACCGAGCGCGCGCTCGAAGCCGCCGCCGAGTACGCCGACGACCGCGCGTACATCGTCGAACAGGAAGCCGAGAAAGCAGCCGACGCGCTCGACGCTGACGCCGCCGAAGCCGCCGCGTAACCCGTCTCGCCGTCCCCGACCTTTACGTACGAAGCCGGGACCAACCCGGGGCGTGCTCGCGCGCCTCGCAGTCGCCGCGCTGCTCGCGTCGGCGACGATTACGGCCGTCGCGCCCAACCCCGCCAGCGACGGCGACGCCGGCGAGTTCGTCGCCGTCACGTTTGACGAACCGACGAACACCAGTGGGTGGACACTCGCCGATAGCAACGACGCTGCCGAACTTCCAAACCGCACGCTCTCCGGGACGGTCGCGCTCTCGACGCAGCCGGCAGCCGCCAGCAACCGGACCGACCACCCGGTTGTCGGCTTGAACGGCTCGCTTTCACTTGCGAACGGCGGCGAGACAGTCGAGCTCCGCGACGAGAATCGGCCCGTCGACGACCTCGCCTACTCGAGCGCCCCGACCGCCGAGCAGTGGAACGGCGAGGCGTGGACGCCACTGGGCGCGTCCTCGCTCGCACCGTTCGCTGCAACGAACGTCTCCGTGTCCGCGTTCGCGCTCCCGGACGCCGCCGACCCTCCCATCGAGGTTCTCGGTTCAGCACAGCGCCGGCTCTACCTCGCGGGCTACACCTTCACGTCCGCCCGCGCCACTCGCGCACTCGCTGCGGCCGCCGAGCGCGGCGTGGACGTGCGCGTGCTCGTGGAGGGTGGCGTCGCTGGCGGCGCACCCAGCCCCGAGGACCGCCGCCTCGACGTGCTCCGTGCCGCGGGTGTCGACGTGCGCGTCCTCGACGGCGAACGCGCCCGGTCCAGCTTCCACCACGCGAAGTACGCGGTCGCCGACGACCGCGCGGTCGTCCTCTCGGAGAACTGGAAGCCCTCCGGAAGCGGCGGCCACGGCAACCGCGGCTGGGGCGTCACCGTCGCGAGCCCCCAAATTGCCGACCATCTCGCGCGAGTGTTCCGCGCTGACACCAGCTGGCCGGACGCCAAGCCCTGGAAAGCCGTCCGCGAGAATTTCACTGTCGTCGACGGCGAGTCGGCAACCGAGTCGTATCCGACGCGATTCCCGCCGGTCGACGCGCGAGCCGACCGCGTCCGCGTGCTGGTCGCGCCCGACAACGCGCGGTCCGGAGTGCGCGACCTCGTCGCGTCCGCCGACGAGTCGCTAGTCGTCGAGCAGGCGAGCCTCGACGAGAACAGCGCGTTCACGAACTGGACCATCGATGCGGCGCGTCGCGGCGTTCAGGTGCGCGTGCTGCTCTCGGGGAAGTGGTACGCCCGCGCGAACAACCGCAACACGACGGAGCGCCTGAACCGAATCGCCGCCGAACAGAACCTGAATCTGGACGCGAAGCTCGTCGAGCCGCGGTCGCGCTTCGAGAAAGTGCACGTCAAGGGCGCCGTCGTGGACGGTGAGCGCGCGCTCGTCGGGAGCCTCAACTGGAACGAGCACGCCGCCACCGAGAACCGCGAAGTCGTGGTCGTCGTCGAGGACGACGCAGTCGCGCGCTACTTCGGGCGCGCGTTTCGCGCGGACTGGCGCAGCGGCGCGTGGCGGCTCCCGGTCGCGCTCGCCGCGGTCGTCGCCGTCGCCGCAGTCGCCGCTGCGGGCTGCGCTCGGCGAATCGAGTTCGGCGCCAGTAGTGACGTCGGCCGCGACGGCTTCTGGCAGGAGAACAGGGAGCGGTGACTACCGCTTCGGAGCGGTGTGGAGTTCCTCGTCGAGTTCGGCTTCCGCCATCTTCTCGATGAGGGCGTCAAGCACTTCCTCGCGCATCCCGGGGACGAAGCGGATGGAGCCGACGACGAGGTGGCCGCCACCGGAGACGCCTGCGCCCGGCAGCTCCTCGTTGAGCTCCTCGACCATCGTGGGGATGTCGAGGCGCACACCGTCCGACCGGAGGACCGCGAAGTCCGGCCCGTAGCCGATAGTGATGACGGGTTCGCCGGTCTCCTCGACTTTCTCGTCGTGAATCTCGCCCGTGGTCTTCCCCGGCGCGGGGTACGTGAACCGGTGGGCGTGGTTCTCGACGTCGATGCGGTAGAGGTTCGCGCCGTTCGCGACGCGCTCGTGTTCGACGTGCGGGGTGGCCGCGTCGAGCTGCTCGGCAACGTCCTCGTCGGCGCGGTTCGCGAGGAACGGCACGAGCTCGCGGTGGCGCTGCTCGTCGCCGTTCACGTTGAGGATGTCGTTGATGAGCTGTGTGCCGGGGTCGTAGCGCAGCATGTACGCCTCGTAGTCCAGCGCCTCGCTGATGTTCTGCAGGAACTCCTCGTCGTAGCCGGCTTCGCGAGCGAGTTCGAGGTAGTCGGTCATCTCCTCGGCCTTCGAGCGGTCCGAGAGCCCCGCGACGGCGGGGACGTGTTCGAGTTCCTCGGTGAGCCCGGGGTAAATCATGCGCGCGAGCTCGACGCAGAGCATCCCCGTAGTGATGCGGTAGTCCTCGCCGTGGAGGTAGGGATTGACGTGCTCCTCGACGAGCGGGTCGACGGCGTCGGGGTCGGGGTGGTGGTGGTCGACGATGACGATGGGGATGTCGTAGTTGTCCAGCGCCTTGTACGCGGGCGTGTCCTCCTCGGTGCTGCCGTTGTCCAGCATGAGCAGCAGCGGGAGCTTCTGGCCGTGGCGCGCGCGGTCCTCGAGCGCGAAGTTGAGGTCGCGGGTGGCGTCCTCCATCTCGTAGTACGGCGCCTTGCTCGGGAGGCGCTTGAGGAGGTGGCGCGCGGCGTCGGCGTCCTGGTGGGCGTCCTCGATGAACTGCGTGAGCGCGTGCTGGACGGGGACGCTAGCGGCCATGCCGTCGCCGTCGGCGTGGTGGCGCATCCGAATCGGGCGGCCTTCGAGGACCGCGCGACGGAGCGTGCGCGCGACCGAGCGCAGCTCCGGCAGCATCTCTTCGAGTGCCGGCCAGTCGACGAGCGGGTCGACGTCGATGGGTTCGGCTTGCTCCGCGAGCGCGGCGTCGAGGCGACCCGCGACGTCGGCGGCGTCCTCGGCTTCGAGCACGTCGATTTCCGTGACTTCGACCTGGTAGGTGCCCTCGCGCTCCTCGACATCGCCTTTCACGTGCACGAGGTCGCCGACTTCCACGACCGGGTGCGCACGAACACCGGCGGCCTCGAAGGCCGTGCACGGAACGGCGCTGGTCTCGTCGCGCACGCGGAAGATGGTCGGACCCGCGGTCTGCTTGATTTGGACGACCTCGCCCTCGACGTGGACGGTCTCGCCGACGCGGTCGCCGACGGTTTCGGCGTCGATGCGGTCGTAGCTGTGCGCGCGCTCGACGGTCTCGTAGTCGTCGAGGGCGGCGAGCTCGAAGCTCAGGTCGCCGTTCTCCCGGACTTCCGTGAGCTTCACGACGACGTCGTCGCCGACGTCGAGGTCCTGCTCGCCGTCGAACGTGGACTCGTGGACGAGCCCGGAGACGTGCTCGGAGAGGTCGACGAAGACGCCGTAGTCGACGACGCCGTTCACGGTCGCGTGGTAGTACTCGCCGGATTCGACCTCCTGCGCGGTACACGAGGAGTGGAGGTCGACGACGACCGGCCGGTCGGCCTCGTCGTCGGAGGAAGCGTCAGTCATCTTGGGCCTAGATTCGGCTTCGGCGTTTTTAACCCTTTTCAAGGGCGTTTTCGCGTGCGAACGCGCGAAACGAGCGGTTCGCATCCAGCGATGTTCCGGAAGCCTCAACAGTCACCGCCGCGGATTATCAGGTATGCTGTTCGGTGGGCGTCCCGACGTCGTCGGCATCGCACGGGAAGCCCTGGAGTTCGCGATGGAAGCCGCCGAGGACAGCCACCCCAACGAGTACCTCGGCCTGCTGCGCGGGACGCCCGCCAAGGAGTTCGACGTCGGCCCCGACGACGGCTACTTCGTCACGGACGTGTTGATGGTGCCGGGCACGGAGACCAACCCCGTGAGCGCGACGTTCAACTCCAGCCAGGTCCCCAACGACATGCGCAACGTCGGGAGCGTCCACTCTCACCCCAACGGCGTGCTCGCGCCCTCCGACGCCGACCGTGCGACGTTCGGCCGCGGCGATGTCCACATCATCCTCGGCGCGCCCTACGACCCGAACTCGTGGCGCGCGTTCGACAACGAGGGCGAACCCCGCAACCTCGACGTCTACGACGTCCCGCTCCCCGAACCCGAATCGTTTTTCGACTTCACGCAGGAAGACATCGACGAGGAACTGTGAGACGAGTCGTCGCGCAGGGGACTTTCGACCTGATTCACCCCGGCCACATTCACTACCTGGAGGACGCAGCCGCGATGGGTGACCAACTGCACGTCATCGTCGCGCGCCGCGAGAACGTCACCCACAAGGAACCGCCGGTGCTCCCGAACCGCCAGCGCCGCGACGTCGTCGCCGCCCTCGACGCCGTCGACCACGCCCGTGTCGGCCACGATTCGGACATCTTCGCCCCCATTGAGGAGATCGACCCGGACGTCATCGCGCTCGGCTACGACCAACACCACGACGCCGACGCCATCGAGAGCGAACTCGCCGACCGCGGCGTCGACTGCTCCGTCGAGCGCGCGTCCGGTCGTGAGAAGCGCTACGACGACGAACTCCTCTCGACGGGCAACATCATCGACCGGATTCTGCAACAGCGCTGTTAGACTCGCTTCTCGGAGTCGTCTGTGTATTCTGCCCGCTGAGCAGCCGATAGGGTGGGAATTCGAAAGGGGCTGCGCACTCGCGGTCGCCTACGACAGCCACTATCGCCGACCACCGGGAAGCGATATGCTGGCGAGCGACCGCGAGCGCGCAGGGGCTTTCGTGAAAGCGTCGCACGGTGCTCCGGAGCGCGTAGAAACCGAGCCTAGAGCCCCAGTTCGCGGCCGATAACGAGGTGCTGAATCTCACTCGTTCCCTCGCCAATCTCCATGAGCTTGGCGTCCCGGAAGAACCGCTGCGGGGCGAAGTCCGTGGTATAGCCGTAGCCGCCGAGCGTCTGGACGGCGTCCTCGGCGACCTCGCGGGCGGCCTCGCTGGCGTCGAGTGTCGCGAGCGCCGACTCCTGGGTGACGGATTCGCCGTTGTCGTAGCGCGTCGCGGCCTTGTGCGTGAGGAGGCGCGCGCGCTCGGTCTTCCGGTGCATGGAGACGAGCTTGTTCCGGATGGCGTCGAACTCCGAGATGGGCTGGCCGAACTGCTCGCGCTCGACGGCGTACTCCTTGGCGGCCTGGTAGGCGCCCTGTGCGAGCCCCGTGGAGAGCGCCGCGATGGAGATGCGGCCGCCATCGAGGGTCTTCTTCGTCTGCTCCCAGCCCTCGCCCTCCTCGCCGAGCAGGCGGTCCGCGGGAATCCGGCAGTCGTCGAACTGAATCTCGCAGGTCGGCGAGGCGTTCAGCCCCATCTTGTCCCACTCGGTCGTGACCTCGAAGCCGTCGTCCTCCTCGGGGTCGACGATGAACGTGGAGATGCCGCCGTAGCCTGCCTCCGGGTCCGTGACGGCCTTCACGAGCACGCTGCCCGCGACGGAGGCGTTCGTGATGAACTGCTTCGTGCCGTTGAGCACGTACTCGTCGCCCTCGCGCTCGGCGGTCGTGTCCATGTCGCTGGCGTCGCTGCCGCTGTCGGGCTCAGTGAGCGCCCACGACCCGAGGTACTCGCCCTCCGCGAGCGGTCGCAGCCACCGTTCTTTCTGCTCCTCCGTGCCGAACAGCTCGATTGGCTTCGACGCCAGCGAGACGTGCGCGGCGTACGACAGCCCGATGGAGCCCGAGACGCGGCCGAGCTCCTCCGCGACGAGCGCGTACATCAGTTGGTCGCCGCCGAGCCCGCCGTCCTCCTCGCTGACGGGCACGCCCATCATGTCGAGGTCCGCGAGCTCCTCGAACACCTCCGCCGGGAAGCGGTGTTCCTCCTCGATGTCCCACGCGATGGGCTCGATTTCCGCTTCCGCGAACTCCCTGACGGTGTCCCGAATCATCCGGTGTTCGTCGGGAAGGTCGAAGTCCATACTGCAAGCTTTGCCACCGCCAGCATAAACACACCGGAACGACCGTGAACGATTCCCGTCTCGTCGCTGCGTGGGCGCTCTGCGGGAGGGCGCGTGGTTCACTGCTCTCCCTGCGGTCGAGCACGCTGCTCACGGCTTCCGGTGGTTGCCGTTCGCAATAACGTGGGCTCGCTTCGCTCGCCCACGCACCCGCCGGAATTTTATTCGCGCGGCCCCTCTCGTCGGTGTGAGCATCCGCCAGTTCGTCCGCGGGACCGTCCCGTGGGAATCCCTGGAAGCCGTCGCCCGCGAGGTCGCCGACCGCTACGACCAGCCGTCGGTTCGGGTGACGTTCCTGGAGACGGACAACTGGCTGTCGACGCCCTGCGTCGTCAACGACCGCTGGTTCGTGACGGTAGTCTCCGGACAGAACGCGCTCGTGCACGCGCTGTTCACCGGGGCGCGGAACCTCGGCGCGTTCTCCAGCGGCCGGGAGGGCTTCTTCGAGCCGTTCGACGGCCCCGTCGAGATGGCCGAACACGAGCTCGAAGCGACGCGAAAACTCCGCGACATCGGCGTGAACGCGCCCGAGCCCGTGGAGGCGTTCGAGGTGGACGGCCTCGGCGTGCTCGTCCTCGAATACCTCCCGGAGTTCCGTCCGCTGGACGACCTCCCTGCCGCGGACGTCGAACGCTATGCGCCCGAGCTGTTCGGCGCGCTCGCGACGATGCACGAGAACGGCGTCGCGCACGGCGACCTGCGCGGCGAGAACGTCCTCGTCTACGAGGACGACCTCTATTTCATCGACGCGACGAACGTCGCCGGCGACGGGCTGGAGGGCGCTCGCGCGTACGACCTCGCGTGTGCGCTCGCCGCGCTGGAACCGCTCGTCGGCGCCCGGACCGTCGTCGACGTCGCGCTGAACGCCTACGACACCGGCGACGGGTCGCGGACGCGCGAGGAGAACGCCACGGCGCTGCTGGACGCCCAGGACTTCCTGAGCTTCGTCCAGATTCGGCCCGACCACGCCTTCGACGCGGCGACGCTGGCCGGCGAAATCGAGAAGGCCGCGAGTTCACGCGGCGACGCGACGCGGTGACGGCGTCCCGGAACCGGGCGCACAAGGTGTACCTTTTTCACCACTCGCGACGCAGTTTTTGCCGATGACGTACCAGCACTACGTCGACGGCGAGTGGGTCGACGGCCACGGGACCGAGACCTTCGAGAGCGAGAACCCCGCGACCGGCGAGTCGCTCGGCGAGTTCCACCGCGGCACCGAGGCCGACGTCCGCGAGGCCACCGCGGCCGCCGACGAGGCCTTCGAGGCGTGGCGCGAACTCTCCCACATCGACCGCGCGGAGTACCTCTGGGACATCTACCACGAGCTCAAGGAGCGCCACCAGGAGCTCGGCGAGGTCGTCACCAAGGAGTGCGGCAAGGAGATCAGCGAGGGGAAAGCCGACGTCACCGAGGCGTGGCACATGGTCGAGTGGGCGGCCGGGGACGCCCGCCATCCGAAGGGCGACGTAGTGCCCTCCGAGATTCCGAGCAAGGACGCCTACATGCGCCGGAAGCCCCGCGGTGTCGTGGGTTGCATCACGCCGTGGAACTTCCCGGTCGCGATTCCGTTCTGGCACATGGCCGTCTCGCTCGTGGAGGGGAACACGGTCGTCTGGAAGCCCGCCGAGCAGACGCCGTGGTGTGGCCAGATTATCGCGGAGATGTTCGAGGCCTCCGGCATCCCGGACGGCGTCTTCAACATGGTCCAGGGGTACGGCGACGCGGGCGCGGCCATCGTCGATGACGACCGCGTGGACACGGTGCTGTTCACCGGCTCCGCAGAGGTCGGCCACGAAATCGCCAGCGAGGTCGCCAGCGACCCCGGAAAGCTCGCCGCCTGCGAGATGGGTGGGAAGAACGGCATCGTCATCACCGAACAAGCGGACCTCGACATCGCGGTCCACTCCGCCGTGATGAGTTCGTTCAAGACGACCGGCCAGCGGTGTGTCTCCAGCGAGCGCCTCGTCGTCCACGAGGACGTCTACGACGAGTTCAAGGAGCGCTTCGTCGAGGTCGCCGAGAAGGTCGCTGTCGGCGACCCGCTGGACGACTCGACGTTCATGGGCCCAGCAATCGAGCCGGAGCACGTCGAGAAGATACGGAAATACAACGAGCTCGCCCGCGAGGAAGCGACGAACGTCCTCGTCGACCGCACCGACCTCGCCGACGAGGAGATTCCCGACGGCCACGAAGACGGCCACTGGGTCGGTCCGTTCGTCTACGAGGTCGACTACGACCCGAGCCTCCGCTGTCTCAAGGAGGAGGTGTTCGGCCCGCACGTCGCGCTCGTGGAGTACTCCGGCGACATCGAGCGCGCGGTCGACATCCACAACGACACGCCCTACGGGCTCGCGGGCGCGGTCATCAGCGAGGACTACCGGCAAATCAACTACTACCGCGATCACGCCGAAGTTGGCCTCGCGTACGGCAACCTCCCGTGCATCGGCGCGGAAGTCCAGTTGCCGTTCGGCGGCGTCAAGAAGTCCGGCAACGGCTACCCGAGCGCCCGCGAGGTCATCGAAGCCGTCACCGAGCGCACCGCGTGGACGCTCAACAACAGCAAAGACATCGAGATGGCTCAGGGACTGAGCGCGGATATCAAAACCGAAGACGACTGACGTAGCTCGGCTGCCATCTCACAGCCTGGTGGAATCTCCAAGGGCGACCGAGGCGCGCTGTACGGCGCGCCGAGGGAGGGCTTGGACTTCAAGGAAATCGAGATGGCTCAGGGACTGAGCGCGGACATCAAGACTGAGGCGGACTGAGCGACCGGTCGCGGCTTTTTGTTCGAGCGATGCCGACAGCCACGGCTCGCGGGTGCGTGAGAGAGGAAGGCGGAAGGGGTGGCGGTTGACTTCCCGCGGACTGCGGCCGTGGGCCGGGACACGGCCGCGTCGGCGGACGCGGAGCGGACGTGGGCGCGAGGTTCGTTGCCGGTTCGACGAGAAAAGCGTCGACTACCGGCAACACGGAGTAGCGCGCGACGACACTTAAATTCACGTATCGCGGGTGTTCGCGAGTCAGTGCCGGCGGTCGTCGAGCGCGGGAAACTCCTCGCGGACGGTCGCGACGCGCTCGGGGTCGAGGTCGGCGTAGACGATGCTGGGCTGGTCGCCCGTGCTCGCGACCGTGGTGCCCCAAGGGTCGTACACCGTCGAGCGGCCGAGCAGTTCCGCGTCGTCGAACGTCCCGCTGCCGTTGACGGCGGCGACGTACGCGAGATTCTCGACGGCGCGCGCCTGCGGCAGGAGCTTCCAGTGTTCGACGCGCGGGTACGGCCACGCCGACGGCACGAGCAGGAGGTCGACGCCGTCGGCGACCAGTTCGCGGTAGAGCTCCGGGAACCGGAGGTCGTAGCACGTCGTGACTGCGGCCGTGAACTCGCCGAGTTCGGCGGTCGGCACGCGCTCGCCCGGCGTCAGCAGTTGGGCTTCCGCGGACTCGTAGCCGAAGAGGTGGTGTTTCCGATACGCGAGCAGGCGCTCGCCGTCGCTGTCGAAGAGCACACTCGTGTTCGCGAGGCCGTCCTCGTCGGGGCCGCCCTCGGTTTCGCTCAACTCCTCGACGATGCTCCCCGCGAGCAGGGCGACGTCCGCCTCGACGGCCGCCTCGCGGACTGCGGAGAGCGAGGGGCCGTCCAGCGGCTCGGCCTCGCGCTGGTAGGCGTCGAACGCGAAGAAGCCGACGTTGAACAGCTCCGGCAGGCAGACGAGGTCCGCGCCCTCGCTAGCGGCCTCGTGGATAGCTGCGACGGCGCGCTCGACGTTCGCGTCCACGGCGGCTCCTTCGATATCAATCTGGGCGAGTGCGATGCGCATCTCAGGCCTCCGCCTCCAGCGCGCTCTGGAGGCCGTCGAGTTCGTCGTCCAGATTGCGCTCGAAGAACGTCTCCACGCCAGGGACTTTGCCGTCGACGACGAACCGGTTGGTCACGCGGGAACCGCCGTTCGCGGCTTCGACCTCGTGTTCGCCGGTGACGTCGAAGATGCGGGACTGCCCCACGAACTTCACGTACCGGGGCGGCTCCGTCTCGACGTCCCGCGTTTCGACGGGAATCGTGCTCCGAACGACGGGAATCGGGAGGCGGACGTGCCACGTCGTCGTGTCTCCCTCGTGCTCGTAGCTGTCCACGACGCTGATTGCGCCCGCGCGCTTCTCGGGGTCGGCGATGAACGCCCACACGTCTTCGGGCGGGACCGACACCTCGAACGTGCGCTCGACCCGAACTGTCATACGCGGCGTTGACCGCCCGCCAGCAAAAAGCCGCCGGTTAGGCGGGTTCGACGCGCCACGTCGTCGACTTCGAGCGACTCCACTTCTCGATGTCGACGTCCTCGGTCTTCTCCGCGAGCTCAGGGAGCCGCACACCGACCTGCTTCGAGGAGAGGCCGAGGTGGTTCGCGATGTTCTTCGAGCGGAAGTACCGCTCGCCCGTCTCGACGCTCTCGCGGAGGAACTCCAGAATCCGGCGTTCCTCGTCGGTGTATTCGTCGGTCATTACCTAGTAACTACGGCCGAAGGCGGTTTATCGCTTTTGCTACCCCCACACGTGGAGGGCGGCCACGCACAGCGCCGAGAGCGTGACGGCGCCGGCGAAGCCGAGTGCGGTCTGGAACTGTCCGGGCGCGACGAACGTGTACGCGGCCGCGGCGACGGCGAGCAGGCCGAACGCGAGGCCAACGCCGACGCCCATGTCCGTTTCCTGCGTGGACCCAGTCGTCATGGCAGGGCGTTGCGTGTGGTATCCCTTAACTGGTTCTACTCGGTGCGACCGGAGAGGCCGACAGACTTTCACTGTGCAAGCACCCCGAGTCGAGCATGGACGTCCGCGCGCTGCTGTTCGGGAGCACGATACGAGTCGCCGTCACGGTCGTCGCCGGCCTCGGGCTGGTCGTCGGCGGCGCGTTCTTCGCCGGCTTTCTCGGCGTGCCGAGCGTCGAACGGATAGACAACCGCTTCGGCGAGGTCAACGACACGCACACCGAAATCGAGACTGACCTCGTGATACACAACCCCAATCCCGTCGGCGTCCGGCTCGGGGACACCAGCGTGAACTACACGGTGGCGATGAACGACGTCCAGATGGCCAGCGGGGACAAACACGGCGTCGGCATCGGCACCGGGAACTCGACGGTGAATCTGACGACGTACCTCCACAACGAGCGCATCCCCGCGTGGTGGGTGAGCCACGTCCGGGGCGGCGAGCACACGAGCCTCACCGTGTCGGCGACCGTTCAGCCCGGGTTCGTCGGCCAGTCGGCGACGTTCCAGCCGGCCGCCGAGACCATCGAAACGGACCTCCTCGGGCAGTTCAACTCCAGCGAGGACCGTCCGGTGAACGCCGACATGCCGCTCGTCGAGGACCCCGTGCTCGTCATCGAGCGGACGAACGCCTCCTGGGGTAACGTCACTGACGAACAGACTCCTATCGACCTGGAGTTCGGCGTCTACAACCCGAAGACGTCGCCGGTCGTCGTCTCGAACGTCGGCTACAACATCACGATGAACGACGTGCCGGTCGGCGCGGGCGAGACCGAGGACGGGCAGACCATCCCCGGGAAGACCTCCCGCGTAGTGGAGACGCCGACGGTCATCGACAACGAGAACCTCGACGAGTGGTGGGTGACCCACGTCGAGAACGACCAGACGACCGAGCTCCGCATCGACTTCTACGCGGAAATCGAACCGCCGGGCTCCTCGGAGACGATTCGCGTACCGCTTGACGACCTGACGTACACGCAGACCATCGAGACCGACATGTTCGGCAACAAGGGCGACTCGGGCGGTGACACCGGCGACGACGCGAGCGGCAACGCAACGACCACGACGAGCGACGGAACGACGAGTGACGACACGACCAGCGACGGCTCGACGACCAGCGGCACCACGACCGACGGCACGACGACGGACGGGACGACCGCGGACGGCGGAACGACGACCAGCAGCGACGGGACGACCACCGACGACGGCTTGCTCGCGCGCGGTTCGATGGCGGCGTGAGCTGGCCCTACGCCGGGGATAGATTTTTACGCGCCGCGTCGCTTTCGACGCACATGAACCGGAGTCCCCAGGCTCCTGGTCGCGTTCTCCGACTGTGAACAGTCCATCGCCGTCGAGTCGGACGGCGACGACATCCGCGTCACCGTGGACGGCGACACCATCGAGCTCTCCCGCGAGCACGCTGCCGAACTCCGGGACGCCGTCGCTGACGCGCTGACGAGCCGCGAAGAATTCTTCCGCACTGTCGCCGAACACCGCGAGGACGGCAGCTACGTCGTCGAACGCCGTGCCGCCGACTCGACGGGCAACTCCGCGGTCTTCGACAGCTTTGCGGAAGTCCGCCGGCTGTTCGAGCGGCTGCCCGAGACGTTCGGTGCCCAGAACCTCGCTGCGGCCGGCTTCACGGGGTCGCGCCGCCACATGCTCGTGCGGCACTTCGCCGAACACCCGGCGTTCCCGTGCACGCTGGCGTCACGCAACCCGCTGCGGGGTGAGAAAACCGACTGACTAGCTGATAGTGGTGTGGCTGGACTGCTCGTTGAGCGCGAGATTCGCCGCGATTTCGGCGTTGCGCATCGCGTACTGTGCGGTCTGCTGGAGGCTCACGAGCACTTCCCGGACTTCGAGAAGGTCCTCGTTGTCCATCTCCGGGAGGTCCGCGAGGATGTCGCCCTCGCGGTCGCCGAGCTCGGCGAACAGGTCGCGGACCTCGACGGTCGCGTCGTAGTCGCGGGTGACGACGGCTTCGACGGCCGCGGCCGTGATTTCGTCGACCTGGTCGGTGAACTCGCGGATGCGCCGCATCGTCGACTGGTCGACGTCGAGGCTGTGGCCTTCGGTTTCGAGGACGATTTCCGCGATGTCCTCGGCGTTGTCCGCCGTGAGTTCGAGGTTCTTCGCGACCGAGCGGTAGCCGATGAGCGGGAAGCCGTCGTCGAGGCCGACGGCGCGCGCGAGGTTCGGGTTCTGGTAGGCGGTGAAGATGAGCCGGAGCAACAGGACGAAAATCTGGTTCGCCTGGCGTTCGCGGTTGAGCGCGCGCTGAGCCATGTCGGGGCTACCGTGCGCGAGCGCCTTCACGGCCTCCTCGCGCATCGTCGAGCCCGTGCTCTCCAGGCGCTCGAGGAGGTTGTCGAGGTCGAAGTCCTCGGGGTCGACCGAACACCGGATGGTGATGCGTTCGGGCGTCTCCTCGACGACGCCGAGGCCCATGAGCTGGGTCTCGGCCTTGTAGACGGCGTTGATGTGCTCCGAGTCGAGGGCGTCCTCGCTCTCGACGTGGATGATGCGGCGGCCGAGGACGTACTGGCCGACGATGGCGCGCTCGACGGCGTCGGCGTCGAAGTTCTCGGCGTGAATCGTCGCCTCGGTCTCCTCGCCGTGCGCTGACTCCGGCGTGACCGTCAGCGACCCCTTCCCGCTCTCGCGGACGGTGACCTCGTCGCCCTTCTCGACGTCCTGCTTGCGCGCCCACTCCGCCGGGAGCGTCATCGCCAGCGTAGACGGCCCCAGCCGTTGCACTTTCCGGGTTTCCATACGCCTGAAACGCGCTGGAACGACCTTAGTCTTATCCCTCTAACCTTATACTTGCCTTAGGGCGTGGGCAGACGTGCGACGTTCTACCCCCTGTATTCCGAGAGCCTTTTGGCTGTCCCGCCCCTGGGAGTAGTCATGGGTTTTGGTAGCTACGACGAGTCCGAGCAGGAGAACCAGAATACGGACATCGACGAAGACGGCGCGGTCAACGTCCACGAGCACGACCACGACGGCAGCGTCGACTTCGACACCGACGCCGACAGTGACGAACTCATCGACCAGCTCCAGTCGATGAAAGACGACGACTAACGCGACTCTCCGTCTTTCCTGCTTCGCCGCGCTGCTACACCACTTTCATCATGCGTCGTTCGAAGCGACCAGTCCGGACTTTCGTCCAGCCGCGCAGCGACTCGTCGACGGCCTCGTCGCCGGTGTCCACGCGGAGCACGCCCGTCTCGTCGAGTTTCCGGGGTGACGCGAGCACGCGCACCTCGCTCTGTTCGACGACCGCGGGCGAAATCTGGTGGTTCCCCCGCCCGAACACGAACCCCTGACCGCCGATGGGGGAGACGAAAATCACGTTCTCGTCGCCGAGCGCGTCCAGAATCTCGGCCTCGCTGCCGTCCTGCACGACGAGTTCGCCGTCCCGGTAGACGTCCACCCCCAACGGTGAGCCGTCGACGCCTAACGCCTTCGCCACGTCGCCGAGTGTCCCGCCCGGACCGAGCACGTACGTCACGCCGGATTCGACTTCCTCGGCGACCGCTTCCGCGAGTGCGTCCGTGCTCCCCGCGTGCACCTGCTTGGCGGACTGGAGGTCCTCCGCCACGGGCACCTCGACGACGCCCCGGAGGCGCGTGCGCACCTCGCCGCCGCGGTATGCCTCCTCGTCGATGTCGTTGACTTCCCGGCTCTCGGTGTCATCGAACGTCGCCGCGACCCGGCCCGCCGCCTCCGGCCGCACCGCGAACACCGACGAGTACACCTTCACGCCAGCGGGCACGCCAAGTATGGGTACGTTGCTGTCCGCCTCGTCGAGTGCGGTCGCGACGTCGGTCGCGGTGCCGTCGCCGCCGACGAACAGAATCAGGTCGACGCCGCGTTCGACGAACGCGCGCACCGCGTTCTTCGTGTCCGTGGCGGTCGTCTCGTCGCTGTCGGGCTCGCCGACGACTTCGGGGTCGAAGCCCGCCGCGCGCGCCTCCGCCGCCCCCATCTCGCCGCCGTACGCCAACACCTCGGTGTCGGGCGCGCGCTCGCGGAGCGCTTCGAAGGCGTCGCGTGCGCGGCCCGGTGCGCGCTGCTCGGCGCCGCGCTCGCGAGCCGCCTCGACGTTCCCATCCGTTCCCTTCAGGCCGACGCGACCGCCCATTCCGGCGATGGGATTCACGACGACGCCGACAGTTCGCATACCCGAACTACGGCGTTCGCGCCGAAAAACCGACCGGTCGGGTGCTTCGAAAGTATCATGGTCGCAGCGTGCCGCGGGTACGACGATGCCCACTCCCGACGCCGACATCGCCGAAGCCCTCCGCGCCAGCGTCGGCGACGCGCTCCGCGTCGTCGGCTTCCACGAGGGGAGCGACTGGCGCATCGAGTACATGCGCGAGGACGTCCGCGAGGGCTACGGCGACGGGTCCATCGACGACATCGCCGACGACCTCGTCCTGGACGTGCTCTCGACGCCCCGTCAGGAGTCCCTGTACGAGCTCGGCGACCTCCACGCGACCGCGCGGCTCTTCGAGGACGGGCTCATCGTGCACGTGCCGACGGACGACCGCTCGGGCTACCTCGTCTCCCTCGACGCCGGCGGCGACGCAACCGGGCGGGACGTCGTCGACGTCGTGCGTGACGCGACCGACGCGTGAACCAAGAATTAAGACCGGGCGGCGGGAACTACCGGCCATGAGCTTCCTGCTGGCTGCGACCGATGGCACCGCACTCCCGATAAACTCCGTCGGCTGGGCCGTGACGATACTCGGCCTCGTTCTCGCGGTCGCGTGGACCGCCTACCTCTACCGCTAGACGCGTTCGCGCAGCCACGCGGCCGCGTCGCGGACCGTCTCCTCATTCTCGTGTTGAATTTTCACGCGCACGCCGTCGCCGGGGTAGCTCCCGACCGTGACGCCGAACTCCGCCTGTAGTTCCGCCAGCGGCGTCACCAGCGCGCTCTCGGGGGCGTCCACGTGCACGAACTCGATGTGGTTGGTCCTCCCGGTGAACTCGTCGGCGACGGACTCGAACATCGCCTTCATCTCGGCGGGGACGCCCGGCAACACGTAGACGTTCTCGACGACCGCACCCGGCGCGACGCCCACCTCGTTCTCGAGGAGGCGCGCGCCCTCGGGGAGCGCCGCGGTGCCGTCCGTGAGGTCGGCGAACTGGTAGCTGTCGTGGGTCTGGACGTACGAGACCGCGTCCGCGTGCTCGACTACTTCGCGGTCGAAAGCGGCCGCGACGCCGTCCATCGTCACGTCGTCGTGGGTCGGACCGACGCCGCCCGTGACGACGACGGCGTCGTAGCGGTCCGCCAGTAACCGGACTTCGCTGGCGATGGCGTCGCGCTCGTCGGGCACCACCACGACGCGCTCGACGCTCGCGCCCCGCTCGGTGAGGCGCGCGCCCAGCCACGACGCGTTCGTGTTCTCGGTGTCGCCGACGAGGAGTTCGTCACCGACTGTGACCACCGCAACCTGCATGGCCACTCGTAGACGGTGGAAGATGAAAAGTCACGTCCCCGCGGCCTACTGCTCGTAGTCGAGGCCGGACTGCTCGCGTTCGCGCTCCAGCCGGCGGATGCGCAGCCGGTAGTAGACGACGCCGCCGACCGCGATAACCCCGAGCACGCCGACGATGCCGCCGAAGAGGTAGAGGTCCTGTTCGAGGTAGTACTCGGCGCTGATGGTGGCGCTGTCCAGCGAGTCCCAGCGCAGGTGGACGCGGTCGTCCTCGACGGACTTCTCGTAGCCGCCCGGCGAGACGTCGCCGAAGATGGGGAACGACACGCGCATTCCCGGCGGCAACACGACCTCGTGAGACCCCTCGAAGTCGAGGGGCGCAGTCACCGAGCGCGCACTCGCAGTGCCAGTGTACGCGAGCGTGCCGTTGGCTGCGGGCAAGTCGATTACCGTGCGCTGGTCGCGCGTGGAGACGTCGATGGCGTCCGCGCCGACCACGGTGCCGTTCTCGTAGCGGAACTGCACCGCCGAGATGGGCAGCGGGTTGCGGCCGCCGAACCCGCTCGTGGACGCGAGCCGCACGCGTTCGCTGCCGTTCACGTCGGCGACGGTCTTGTACTCGCCGCCGGTGACGTTGAGCGTGACGTCGGCGTCGCGGTCCCAGTCGTAGGTCGCGTTCTCCGCGAGCTGTTCGTCGCTGGGCGCTGGCGCGCCGCCGAGCCCGGTGCCGGCGCAGCCGGCGAGCGCGACGAGCGCGAGCACGCCGAGCGCCACTTTGAGCCTGCTCATGGACCGACCGCGAGCAGCTCCGAGGGGAGGTACTCCCCGATGGCCGCGAGCAGGCCGGGCGGGTCCGTGCTCTCGCGGCAGACGATGCTCTGTTCGAGCAGACCGAGGCGTTCGACGGTGACGATGTCTTGAGCGTGGCCGGCGCGGTTGACCGTTGCGCGGACCTCGCCGCGGGTCGCGCTGTTGACGTTCAGTCGGCCCGTGCCGCGCGTCCAGTCATAGAGGCGGTCGCGCTCGACCTCCGCGAGCTCGGACGTCTCGCCGTACGTGAATCGTAGGGGGACGTGCTGCACGAGCCCGAAGCGCTCGCGAATCTGGGCGGGCGTCCCCGGCCCGAGACCGAGTTCGTCGGCGAGGACATCGTCGTGCCCGCCGA
>CAXREU010000066.1:0-6560 GCA_964229715.1 Halobacterium sp. | reverse complement strand
GGAATCCCGCCCTGGTAGAGGTCGAAGCCGTACTTCTCCTCAGCCTCGTGGCGGTGGGGCCACTCGCGCTGCACGCTCGTGTTCTCGCGGACGATGTCGTTGGCGACGCGCTCGATGCGCTTGGCCGTCTCGCGGTCGATGCGCTCGTAGTGCCGGACGTCGATGCGCGAGCTCTCCGTACCCTTCTGCGCGCCCGCCTGCCGGACGTGCTCGCCGAGCACCTCGCGCGCGGCGTGGACGACCACGTGCGTCGCGGTGTGGTGGGCCATCAGGCGCTGGCGGCGCTCCATGTCGATTTGGCCGCGCACGAACTCGCCCTTCCCGGGGTCGTCCGTGGTGCGGTGGAGCACCACGCTGTCGCGCTTCTGGACGTCCACGACCTCGACGGCCTGGTCGTCCGTCGCCAGCGTGCCGTGGTCGGCGGGCTGCCCGCCGCCCTCGGGGTAGAACATCGTCTGGTCGAGCACCACGTCGTACACCTCCTCGCCGTCCTCGTCGCGCTCGAAGACGTCGAGCACGACCGCCTCGAACTCCGAGCGGTAGGGGTCGTCGTAGTACAACGCCTCCGTTTCCGGAAGGTCGTCGAGGCGCTCGTCCTCGCTCTCCTCGGTTTCGAGGGCCTCCGCGGAGTCGTGGCGCTCGGCCACCAGCGAGTAGAAGTCGTCGGGGGCGTCCACGCTCGCGCCGACCTCGCTGGCGATGTCCTCGACCATGTCCGGCTGGATGCCGTGGGAGTCGTACAGCTCGATGAGCTCGCTGGTCGGGATGGGGTCGCCGCGCTCGGCATACTCCTCGGCGAGCTGGCGGACCTTCCGACCGCCGCGCTCCAGCGTCTCGGCGTACTTCTCGACCTCGCTGCGGACGATGGAGCGGATGGTGTCGCGGTTCTCGTAGCCGAGGCGCTCGGCCTGCATGTCCACGAGTTCGTCCAGCGGCACGTCCGCGCCGACGTTGTCCACGAGGCGCTTCGTGCGGCGCAACACCATGCGCGCGAGGTAGCCCGTGCCGACGTTCGACGGCACGATGCCGTCGCCGAACATGTACGCCAGCGTCCGCGAGTGGTCAGCGATGGCGTAGATGTCCTCCAGCGGGCGCAGCAGCTCCAGCAGCCGCTCGGTCTCGACGCCGAGCTGGTCGGCGATGTTGTCCCGCGCCGCCTCGATGTCCTCGGCCTCGTCGATGTCGAGGTGGCCCGCGAGCTTCGCCGCGCGGTGGACGAGCTGCTCTTCGGCCTCGGTGTGCTCGATGCCCGCTTGCTCTTTCAGGAACTCGATGGTCTCCGGGTAGATGGCCTCGTAGACGGTCGGGGTGCCCTGGCTCACCCACGTCCAGCGCTCCAGCCCGTAGCCGGTGTCCACGATGTACGTGTCCATCGGGCTGTAGCGGTTGCCGTCCTTCATCTCGTAGTCGCCCTCGGGGTCCTGCTCCATCGACATGAAGACCAGCGTCGCCAGCTCCGCGCCCTTGTAGATTACCTCGAAGGCGGGCCCGGCGTTGCCGCCGCCGACCCACGGGTCCTCGATGTACGTGACCTCCTGCGGGTCGACGCCCATGTCCACGAAGAACTCGTCGCAGTACGCCACCGTCTCGTCCTTCCAGTAGACTTCGCCCTCGTAGGCGTACTCCTCGGTGGCGTCCTCGCGCGTGTTGAACGCGTGGTGGGCCATCATCTCGAACGCCATCGTGTGCCGGCCCGTCTTCCCGACGTTGTCGATGTCCTGCATCCGGATGCAGGGCTGGCTCACGGTGAGGGGGTTGGCGGGCGGCGGCGTCTGCCCCGAAGTCACCAGCGGCTGGAAGTCGTAAATCGAGGCCTGCGTCAACAGCACGTCGTCGCGCCACCGGTTCGCTGCGACCGGGTACGGGTCGATGCGCTCGTGGTCGTGGGCCTCGAAGAACGAGAGGAACCGCTCGCGCATCTCTTCGAGGGTGTACTCGTCGTCGAACCCGGGGTCGTCGATGAACTGGTAGTCCTCGCAGGGTGGTTCGCCGCACGTCTCACGGTCCGGGTCGCGCGTCCAGAAGTGCGCCCCACACTCCGTGCACTCCCGCCGCTCGAAGTCCTCCTCCTCGAAGTAGTCGAGGCGGTACTCCGACTCGAGGTCGCTCATTACCAGTACTGTGGCCGACCGACGAGTAAAACAGTTCCGGGGCTGACTCGTGGCCCCGAACCCGCCGTTCTCCGGGGAGCGTCAGGCTTACGGCCGCTGCGCCGTAATCGCGCTACCATGCCCAACCGTCGGTTCTCGCGGCGCGCCCTCCTCGGCACACTCGGCGCGGCTGCGGCCGCGACCGCCGGCTGCACCGCGCCCGCGGACGACCCCGAGTCCGCCCAACCCAGCCGCTCCACCACCGAATCGGAGCCCGAAATCTCGCTGGCAAGCGACGCCAGTTGGACGACGTACGGCTACACGCCGGCCCACACCGGCCACAACCCGAACGCCAGCGGCGTCGCTGGCGACCCCACGAAAGTCTGGGAGGGCCGGGTCGACGGCATCTACACGCTCCGCGAGCCCGCGGTCGCGGACGGCCGGCTGTTCGTCGGGAGCGGCGACTCCATGTGGGCGTTCGACGCCGCCACCGGCGAATCCGAATGGGACGCGGCCCTCGGCGCGTTCCCCCACCAGTACCCGCCGACGCACCGCGACGGCACGCTGTTCGTCGCCGCCAAGCAGTCCGCCGGCGTCAACACCGACCTCTCCGGTTCCGTGCGCGCGCTCGACCCCGCGGACGGCAGCCAGCAGTGGCGCACCGACCTTCCGGTGACGTCCACGGTCGCCCACGACGGCGACCGCCTCTACGTCGCTTCGAAGGCGGACAAACGCGGCTACGTGCAGGTCCTCGACCCGGAGCGTGGCGAGCGCGGCTGGCGCTTCGACGTGCCGGACGCCCCCCGGAGCTACATACTCGGCACGCCCGCGTACGCCGACGGCACGCTCTACGTCACCGCCACACACCTCGCCGACGACGGCACGACCTCGGGCGCGATGTACGCGCTCGACCCGGAGACCGGTGACGTCTCGTGGTCGCTGTCCACGGCGGCAGCACTCCCGTTCGCGCCCATCGTTGCCGACGACCGCATCCACGTCGTCGCGCGCGACGGGACCGTCCAAACCATCTCTACGGACGGCGAGCGCGGCTGGTCGGCGGACGCGGGCGCGAAAGTGTACACGCGTCCGGCGTACGCGAACGGCCGGCTGTTCGTTCTCACCGTCGACGACATCGTGGCCTACGACGACGCCGGCGACGAGGACTGGCGCGCTGCCAGCGACCGTACCCAGTTGACGGGGATGGCGGTCGGCGGCGGGACGCTGTACGTCGGCGGCGAACCGCTGTTCGCGCTCGACGCTGCGACTGGAGAGGTGCAGTTCGAACTCACGGAGAACGTCTTCCACCTCACGTACGGCGCGCCCGTCGTCGTCGACGACGTGCTGTACGCCGGCATCTGTATCAAGGACGAGGCCGGCGCGATGTACGACAACTCGATGCGCGCGTTCGTGTAGCCGGCGAGACGGGCCGCGCCCTCAACCGCTAAACGGCCAGCGCACATTCCCCCACCCATGGGACGCATGGTGGACGGCGAGTGGCGCACCGAGGAGGAGATGATCGAACACGGCGAGAGCGGCGAGTTCGAGCGCGAGGAGACGACGTTCCGCGACTGGGTCGGCGAGGACTACCCCGCCGAGTCCGGGCGCTACCACCTCTACGTCTCCTACGCGTGTCCGTGGGCGCACCGCACGCTGCTCACGCGCGCGCTCAAGGGCCTCAAGGACGCCGTCTCCGTCAGCGTCGTCGACCCCGTTCGATTCGACCAGGGCTGGGAGTTCGACTCCGAGAAGCCCGGCGCGACTCCCGACCACCTCTTCGGCTCCGACTACCTCCGCGAGGTGTACGCGCAGGCCGACCCCGAGTACACCGGCCGCGTCACGGTGCCCGTGCTCTACGACACGGAAGCCGACACCATCGTGAACAACGAGAGCGAGGAGATCATGCGGATGCTCGACGTCGCCTTCGACGAGTTCGCCACCCGCGACGTCGACCTCTACCCCGAGGGCTACCAGGACGAGGTCGACCGCCTCATCGAGGACATCTACGACCCCATCAACAACGGCGTCTACCGCGCGGGGTTCGCGGACAGCCAGCGCGCGTACGACAACGCCGTCGACGACCTCTTCGAGGCGCTCGCGCACTACGACGACGTCCTCGCGGACCAGCGCTACCTCGCGGGCGACGTGCTCACCGAGGCCGACGTCGCGATGTTCACCACCCTCTACCGCTTCGATGAGGTCTACCACACGCACTTCAAGTGCAACCGCAAGCGCATTGTCGACTACGACAACCTCTGGCCGTACCTCCGCGAACTCTGCCAGCTGGGCGCCGCCGAACAGAGTGAGAGGGCGCCGAATGAACGAACGGGGAGCGAAGCGACCCGTGAGTTCTCGGTCGTCGCGGACACGCTCAACATGGACCACGTCAAGCAGCACTACTACCGCAGCCACGGCCACCTCAACCCGAAGCGCCTCGTCCCGACGGGCCCGAACCCGGACTTCTTCGTGCCCCACGAGCGCGACGACCTGCCGGGCGGCCCGCCCGCGGACCTACGCGAGTAGTTTAGGTGCTGCCCGCCGAACGACACGTATGGACCTCTCACGGGACGACCTGCCGGGTGTCGCGCTCGCGGTCGTCGTCTGTAACGCCGTCGGCGCGTCGCCCGCGCTCGTCACGGCCACCGGCAGCGGCACGTGGTACGACACGCTCGCTCAGCCCGCGCTCGCGCCGCCGAACTGGGTGTTCGGCCCGGTGTGGACGCTGCTGTTCACGCTACTCGGCGTCGGCGCCTACCTCGTGCTCCGGGACGGCCGCGGCCGCCAGCGGAAACTGGCGTTCGGGCTGTTCGTCGCGCAGTACGTGCTCAACGTCGCATGGACGCTCGTCTTCTTCGGCGACCAGAACATTTCGGGTGGACTCGCCGTCATCGCCGCGCTCTGGGTGGGTATCGCCGCGACGCTGGCGGCCTTCTGGCGCGTGCGACCCGCGGCGGGCGCGCTGCTCGCGCCGTACCTCGCGTGGGTGTCGTTCGCGGCGTACCTGAACTACGCGTTCTGGGCGCTGAACTAGTCCTCGCTGTCGAAGTCCGGCCCGCCGCGCTCCTCGGCGGTGATGGCGACGCCCTCCTCGGCCCACTTGTGAATCTTCTCGTCGACCGCGTGTAGAATCTCGCTGGTGTCGTTGCCGCTATCCTTCGCGACCTGGATGGTGTACGCCGCCAGCAGGCCGACGTGCGGGGAGACGTCGTCGCGGTCACGGTAGTCGTTCTGGAGGAACATCTCGGGGCCGTTGGGCGCGTAGTACAACAGCGCCATCGGGACGTCGTCAAGCGTCGAAATCGTCTCGATGACCTGCTCCTGGTACTCGGTGAGGTCTGCCATTACACGCTCGTGCGGGTGCGCCGGGAAGAGTCCTGTCGTTCGCGCGCGCTCGCTCCCCTATTCGTTGGCGTTCAGCGCCACCGAGGCCAGCAGTGCTTCGAGTTGGACGCGCTCGTTGGCGCCCTCCGCGATGCGGTAGTCGGCTTCGCCGAGACGGTCGAGCAGCCGGACTGCGGCCGCCTCGTCGACGTCGAACTCCCAGACTGAACGGTGGACTTGGTCGATGAGGTCGCCGCCCGCGAGCCCGCGGTTCGAGATGAGGTCGTCGAGTGTCGAGCGCGCGGCCGTGAAGTCGCCCGCGATGGCCTCGGTGACCATGTCCTCGATTTCCTCGGGGCGTGCGGTCGCCGTGATGGCGAAGACTGTCTCCTCGTCGACGGCGTCGCCGGTCGCGGAGGCCGCCTGCAGGGCGTTGATGGCGCGGCGCATGTCGCCATCCGCGGCGTACACGAGCGCGTCGATGCCGTCGTCAGTGTATTCGAGGCCCTCGCGGTCGGCGAGGTCGCGGAGGTGAGCGGCGACCGCGTCGTCGTCGATGGGCGAGAACCGGAACACCGCACACCGGGACTGAATCGGGTCGATAATCTTCGAGGAGTAGTTACACGAGAGGATGAAGCGGGTGTTCTCGGAGAACTGCTCCATCGTGCGGCGCAGCGCTGACTGGGCGTCGTCCGTGAGGGCGTCGGCCTCGTCGAGGAAGATAATCTGTTAGTCGTACCCCCGTCGGTCGGTGCGCGCGAAACTCTTGATGCGGTCTCGGACCACGTCGATGCCGCGCTCGTCGCTGGCGTTCAGTTCGAGGAAGCGTTCCTGCCAATCGTCGCCGTAGAGCTCCTTCGCGATAGACACCGCCGACGCCGTCTTCCCGGTGCCCGCGGGCCCCGCAAAGAGGAGGTGCGGGAGGTCGTCGCGGTCGACGTAGCTCTGGAGGCGCTCGGTAATCGAGGGGTGTCCGACGACGTCGTCGAGCGTCTGTGGTCGGTACTTCTCCACCCAAATTTCCTGCCGACCGCCGGCGGCGTCTGCCATACGTCTACTCAGGCCCTTCCCGGCCTTAAAGGCCGCGAGACGACGACCAGCCGGTTCGAATCCGCACGGTTCGGCACCGCTACACGCGCGAACTGCGAGATA
>CAXREU010000065.1:0-4814 GCA_964229715.1 Halobacterium sp. | reverse complement strand
CGCACGGCCCGCACGCTGGAACGTATTCATCTGCGTGCCCGGATACCCATCCAACAGCACAGCATCAAGGCCGCCGACGTCCACGCCGAGTTCGCGCGCGCTCGTGCTCCAGACGCCGCGCAGGCTGCCGTCGTGGAGGCCGGCTTCGAGGCTGCGCCGGCGGTCGTCCGTCAGAGCCGCCTGGTACGCCGCAATCTCGCCGGCGAGGTCGTGCTCGCCGCGGTCGCGGAGGTCGTCGGTGGTGCCGGTGGCGTTGCGCTCGGCGCCCTGCCGGGAGCGCGTGAACGCCAGCGTCTGGCGGCCGCGCGTCACGAGGTCCGCCATCAGGTTCCGCGTTTCGACGTGCGAGGAGCGCCGCCGGCCCTCGCCGCCGGCTTCCTCGGGCGGGTTCCACAGCAGCCAGTGCCGGGGCCCGCGCTCGCTCGTGTCCTCGTCGACGAGCGCGAACCCGGCCTCGGGTTTGCCGGTCACGCGCGCCGCGTGTTCGACGGGGTTGCCGATAGTTGCCGAACAACAGATGAAGTCAGGAGCAGCGTCGAATCGTTCGCAGATTCTCCGCAGGCGGCGCAGCACGTGCGCGACGTGGCCGCCGAAGACGCCGCGGTACTCGTGGACCTCGTCGAGGACCACGGTCTCCAGTCCCGAGAAGAACCACTCCCAGAGCCGGTGCCCGTGAGGCAACAGCGCGTAGTGCAGCATCTCCGGGTTCGTGAGCAGGACGGTCGGCCGGCGGTCCCGCACGGCCTGCTTCTCCGAGCGGGAGAGTCGACCCGTGTACGTATCGACCTGCACGCGGTTCCCGAAGCCGAGGTCGCTCGCGAGTCCCGATAACGTCTCTTTCTAGTCGGCGACGAGCGCGTTCTGCGGCGCAATGTAGAGTGTGCGGCCGCCGTGGGCCATCGCGCGCTCGAACGCCGGCACCGTGTACGCGAGGCTCTTCCCGCTCGCGGTCGGCGTCGCGACTACCACGTCGTCGCCGTTCCGTACAGCGTCGATGGCGTCGGCCTGGTGCTCGTAGAGCGCGTCGATGCCGCGGTCGGCGAGCGCCGACTCGAGGCGGGATTCGAGGTCGACGTCCCGCGTGCTCGCGTCGCGGCCGGGGAGCGTGCGCTCGTCGACGAGTTGGCCGTCGTAGTGCGGGCGGTCCCGGAGCCAGTTGGCGAGGTCGTCCACGCTCGTGGGTCGGGGCTGAGTGGCCTAACGGCTTCCGGTGGTGGCACTCGCTACTCGACGGTCGTCGCGGCCAACTGGGCGAAAGAGCCTGCGACGAACACTGCGAGGAAGGCGAGCGAGAACGGCTCCACGAGCGCGACTGCGTCCTGCAGGCGGGCGTCGAGGAGCGCGAGGAAGAAGTCGTCGGCGGTAGTCGCGACCGTCACGAGCACCGCACCGAATCCCGCTGTGTAGACGGCGAGTGCGGCGCGGTGGACGACCCATCCGACGATACCCGCGAGGAACGACCCGACGAAGACCGCGAGGTGTATCGCGGCCTCCGGTGGGAGCGACGCCAGCCCGTCGACGCCCGTGAGGAGGTAGTCACGCGTCCCCGGGAACAGCCACATCCCGACCTGCAGGACGACGAGGAACAGCCCGACGAGTATCACGACGGACGAGCGGACGACGCCCATGTCGGTGATGTCGCTGCCGTCGGCGTCGGCGTCGTTGGCCCACTTGATGGTGCGCAGGAACTGAATCGTCCGGTCGTGTTCGGCGATTACGGCGACGCCCGAAACGACGGACAGCAGCCCGAACGCACCGGAGAGAAAGCCCATGCCCGCGACCAGCGCGAGCAGCCCGCCGACTGCGAAGACCGAGCCGACGACCTGATCGAACGCCGCAACTGGTTCGAGTCCGAGCAGCGTCGTCCGCGCGAAGTAGCCGACGGTCATTCCAGCGACGTACACCGCGGCGACGTACGCCTGCCACGCCAGGGTCGCCCCGAGCGACCCCGCGGCGAGCACGACGAGCAGGGTGACGGCAGCGCCGAGAATCGACCCGGGGTCGAGTGCGGCGACGATTGCGGGCGCGACCGTCAGTCCAGCCCACGCACCCGCAACGAACCCCGAGAGGTAGATGCCGAGGTCGTGGACGTAGCGACCGGCGAACGCGAACACCAATCCGACGAGAACGAACGCGGCTTGGAGGACGACGCCCAGAAGCTGGACGGTCGCTTCGAGCCCTGTCGCCACGAGCTACCACCTACATTAGTGTTTGACATTATCATACGTAAACGTTCCTGCGAGTTCGCGCCGCGAGCGATAACTACTTTCCCACCGCGGGACCGAGACGGGGACATGTTCCCGCGGCTGGAGTACCTCGAGTGGATTTCCGGACGACCCGAGGTCGCGCTGTACGACCTCGCGTCCAGCGACCTGCGCGGCGACCGCGGCCACGAACTAGAGGCCGTGCCGGAGCCGCTGGAGGGCCTCGACGACCCGCCGAGGGGCGCGACCCTCGAGACCCAGATTGCCGGCGAGTACGGCGTCGAACCCGAGCAAGTGCTGGTGACGGCTGGCGCGACGATGGCGAACGTCATCGCCGCGGCGACCGCGCTCGGCCTCGGTCCCGACGAGGACGCCGCGGAGAACCAGCGCGTGCTCGTCGAGGAGCCGAGCTACGAACCGCTCGTGAAGACGCCCGCGGCGCTCGGCGCAGAAGTCGACCGGGTCCCGCGCGGCGACCACTACCGGCTCAACGCCGACCGCGTGGAGACGGCGCTCACGGAGTGGACCGAACTCGTCACAGTGACGAACCGCCACAACCCCAGCGGCACGCTGACGGACCGCGAGACGCTCGCGGACCTCGCGGACGTCACCAGTGAGGCTGGGGCACGCCTTCTCGTCGACGACGTGTATGCGCCCTACGTCACTGAACCTCGGGACGGACCATTCGGTGGGCCAACCGCAGTCGGGCTCGACGACGCCGTCGTCACCAGTTCGCTGACGAAGTTCTTCGGGCTCGACGATCTCCGCATCGGCTGGCTGGTCGCGGACCGCGAGTTCGTCGAACGCGCGCGCTCGGTGTCGATGCACTTCCTTGGCGTCGCCGACACGAGCCGGGCGCTCGGCCGGCGCGCATTCCATAACACGGACCACCTCGCGGAGCGCTCGCGGACGCTGCTCGCGGAGAACACCGAGCTCTTCGAGGCGTTCCTCGCCGAACGCGACGACGTCGAGGGGTTCCTCGCGGAAGGGTCGACGTTCGCGTTCCTCAACCCCGTGAACGTCGATGGCAACGAACTCGCGGCCGCCGCGTGGGAGGAAGGCGTGCTCGTCGTGCCCGGTCGGTTCTTCGGCGAGGAAGAGCGCGTCCGCGTGAGTCTCGGGCGCAACCCCAGCGAGGTCGCGCCCGCGCTTGACGCACTCGGCGCGGTCCTTGACCAGTTCCAGTAGCCGCGTCGGACGCCCGTGAGACGCCGAGCCTCGAACACTTATGTGGCACCGCGACAATCACGAGCATATGGACTCCCAAGCAGACGAAATCACCTCACTCGTTGGCCGTGAGGTGTACTCGAACAACGGCGTCTTCGTCGGGGAAATCGAAGACGTCCGCCTGAACCTCGACACGGAAGTTGTGAACGGCCTTGCACTCAGTGCGCTCAACTCCCAGCTGTTCGCAGACACCGAAACCGGGAAAAAAGGCGTCATCATCCCGTACCGCTGGGTGCGCGCGGTCGGCGACGTCGTCCTCATCAACGACGTCATCGAGCGCTACGAGAGCGCCAACGATGACGCCGAAGTCGCGGTCTAAACAACCTGCGAGGGCGAGTTCCCCGACCCACTGGGGTTGGGGGTGAAGCCCGACACTCGACTCAGTGTTCTGTCTCCTCGATATACCGTTCAACCACTTCCTCCGACACCGCTCCCGTCATTCCAACGTAGTATCCGACCTTCCAGAATCCGCCACCCCAGAAATACGACTCCCGAATCTCGGGATACCGTTCCAGTAGGTGTTTTCCTGAGAACGACTTGAACTGCCGGGCAATATCCGCTGGACTGTGCTTCGGGTCTGTTTGCACAAACAGGTGGACGTGGTCGTCTGCAATCTCCAACGCCAGAATCTCGTGTCCGAAGTGGTCGGCAGTCTCCGCAAACAACTCTCGCACATCGGCCTCCACTACATCCAGAACCGGGTGGCGATACTTGGGACACCAGACGAAGTGATACTTGCAGGAACTGATCGAATGTGCGTGACTGCGGTACTCCTCCATCCCTATTCCCTACATTTATGACAGTCTGGATCGATTGTCAACGTATGAGTGAGGAAGCCACGAAAACCATTCAGACGCGCCTTCATGTAGCGTCTGGTGAGCGGTCGTGGCTTCACGACGCCCGCCTCGCGTCACGCGAGATATTCAACGACACCATCCACCTCACACAACAAGGGTACACTCGCACCAAGATCCAGCGGGAGGTTGACCGCGACGACTTCTTACGGAACAACAAGTGCGCGGTCGTCGGCAAAGCCCTCCAGACGTGGGACTCCTACCAATCGCTCAAAGAGTGGTGGGAGAACCAAGATGATCCTGATGGCGGCAAGCCGACGCCGCCGAGTACGGACAAATCGGGTGCGTATCCGTTCGTGATGGCGCACACGGAAGGCTACCGCCTCACGGTGGATGACGATTCGAACCGCGTCCAGGTCCGCATCAGCCCAAAACCCTACAAGAAGGTGAAGGGTCATCTGCGGGTAGTGTTCAGATAAGCTGATTCCATGCGAAGCTGAAGGATCTGAGCCAATCGTCAGCGGTAGCTGCTGCGGCGTTGCTGAAACAGTTTGAGAACGATGAGGTTCGTCGTTTTATCTCTCGAAAG
>CAXREU010000064.1:0-5453 GCA_964229715.1 Halobacterium sp. | reverse complement strand
TCGACCTCGTGGTGCAGGTCGGGTCGCCAAAATCCGTCGCGAGCCTGCTCCAGCGCGTCGGGCGCGCTGGTCACCGCCCAGGCAGGACGGTCACGGGCCGCGTCATCGCGCTGGACCGCGACGAGCTTGTGGAGTGCGCGGTGATGCTCCGGCAGGCCGAGCGCGGATTCGTCGACCGCGTGCACATCCCCGAGCGCGCCCACGACGTCGCTGCCCAACACGTCTACGGCATGGCCATCGAGGGCCCGCTCCCGGAGGCCGACGTGCGTGCAACGCTACGCTCTGCGTACCCCTACCGCGAGTACAGCGACGACGACTTCGAGCGCCTCTTCCGGTATCTCACCGCGGAGTACGACGGGCTCGAAGACCGGAACGTCTACGCGAAAATCTGGCGCGACGAGAACGACCCGCCGGGCGGCGACGATGGCGACCCCGATGACCCCACCTCCGGGACGCACCACTACCCTGACTTCGATGTGGGCGAACGCCTCATCGGGAAGCGCGGGCGGCTCGCGCGCCCGATTCTCCTCCAGAACCTCGGGACGATTCCGGATTCGTTCACGGTGAACGTCTACGTGCGCGGCGACAACGAGTGGGTCGGCCAGCTCGACGAGAGCTACCTCGACACGCTCGAAGCCGGCGACGTGTTCGTGCTCGGCGGCGACCGGTTCGCGTACCGCTACCGCCGCGGGTCGAAGGTGTACGTCGACCGCACGAGCGAGCGCGCGACGGTGCCGTCGTGGTTCTCCGAGCGCCTCCCGCTGTCGTACGACCTCGGCCGGGAAATCGCGCGCTTCCAGGCCGACCTCCTCGACGAGTACGAGGCCGGCGGCGCAGCGGCCGTCCGGCGCTGGCTCCGGGAGTTCCCTGTGGACGCGAACGCTGTCAGGGCACTCGCGCGCATGTACGACGACCAGATTCAGTACGCGGGCGTGGAGAGCGTCAGCACGACCGAACGCGTCGCCGTCGAAGAGGTCAAGGACCGCGACGAGTACCGGCGACGCTACCACGTTCGGACGCCGTACGGCCGCCGGTTCAACGACGGGCTTTCGCGGCTGCTCGCGTATCGCTGCGCGAACGAGGCGAACGCGAACGTCGCCGTCTCCGTGGCGGACAACGGCTTCACGCTCGCGATGCCGTTGAATCGGAAGGTCGACGTCGCCGAGTTGCTCCGGCAGACGGACCCCGACGAGGCGCGCGAGACGCTCCGGGCAGCGCTGGACGGCACCGACCTCCTGCAGCGGTACTTCCGCATCGACGCGACGCGCGCGCTGCTCGTACTGAAGCGCTACAAGGGCCGCGAGAAGTCCGCGAGCAAACAGCAGGTCGCCAGCGAGATGCTTCTCGGGTTCGCCGAAGACCTCGAAGATTTCGCGGTGCTAGACGAGACGTACCGCGAACTCATCGAGGATAAACTCGACCTCGCTGGCGTTCGTGAGGCGCTCTCGGTGCTTCAGTCGGGTGATATCGACGTGACGGAGACGACTGTGAAGTCGCCGTCGCCGCTGTCGTTCGGGCTGGCGACGCTCTCGGCCAGCGATGTCGTGCTCGCCGACGACGAAGACGCCGTGCTGCGGGCGTTCCACGAGCGCGTCCGCGAACAGGTCGACGAGTGACAGGTTGCCAACGCATTAACGGTCCGTGCCCCGATAGGTGAGGTATGGTGGGGGCTCACGAGCGCACTATCGACGCGGCTGCGCACTGGTGGTTCTACGCGTACGCCGTCGTCGGCTTCGTCACCTCTATCGCCTACGCGTTCGCCGTAGGGTGGAGCGTCGCCGTGAGCCTAGCGACCCTCAGTCTGCTCTCGCTCGCGGCGACGCTCGTGTACTCCGGCGTCGACGCGCGCGGCCGAGAGATTAGTCCGCCGGGGCTCGTACGTGCAGCGGGCCTGACCGCGCTCACGGGCGTGAGCTTCTCGCTGCTGGCTGTCGCCATCTCGCTCATCTGGCAACTGGAGGGGCACCCGGTCGTCGACACCGAGTTCATGGTGGTGTTCGCGATGTGGCTCGGGCTCGCAGTCGGCGCGCAGGCGAGCCTCTACGCGGTCGCGTCCGAGGAGAAGCGCACGCAGCTGGCGGACCTCGTGAAGTTACTCACGATGAACCAGCGCGTCCTCCGGCACAACCTCCGCAACGAGCTGTCGGTCGTGGACGGCCACCTCCAGAACCTCGAAGCGAAGGTCGGCAACGACGACGAGGACGTCGCAATCGCGCGACGACACGTCGAGGAGTTACTGGAGAACAGCGAGCGCACGCGCCGGATTCTGGGTATCTGGGAGAGCAACGACTGCCACGAGCAGGACGCGGGGGCCGTCCTCGCGGACGCCGTCGAACGGCTCCGGGAACGCTACCCGGACGCCGACGTGGAAATCGCGGCCAGCGAGGACGCGGTGGTGTCGGCCCACTCCGCGCTCGGTGACGCGATATACGAAGTGCTCGCGAACGCGGTCGAACACAACGACGACGACGTACGAGTCACGGCGTCCGTGACGAATCCACCGGGCGACGACGTCATCGTCGAGGTTGCCGACACGGGCTCGGGAATCCCCGGCCACGAGTACCACGTCCTCGACCAGCCCGAAGAGACGACGCTCTCGCACGTCAGCGGGCTCGGCCTCTGGTTAGTCTACTGGACGGTCCGCGAGTCCGGCGGTACCGTCGAATTCACCGACAACACAGACGGAACGACGGTCCAGTTCAGGCTGCCGGATGCGACAGTACAGCCCGGACTCTGGGAGCGGCTCGTCGGCCGCGCTCAGTGACCGCGTCAGTCGAAGTACGGCCGGAGACCGGCACCGAAGCCCGCGATGCCGATGGCGACCGCGAGGATGCTGCCGACGCCGGTCGCCGCGAGCACGCCGTTGATTGTCGCCGCGACGAGTAGCGGCTTCACCCAGCCGTCCTCGTGGCCGACCAGCCGGTCGGCGATGGCGAGGTACGCGACTGCGGCACCGACCGCCCAGACAACGTACGCGACGAGCAACAGCGGGAGCGCGACGACGATGCCGATGATGGTGAACACGAGCACCAGCGCCGCCACGAACAGCCCGACGACGCAGAGAAGGCCGTACGCGAACGAACCCACGGGGTCGTCGAGGACGGCTGTCATCAGGCGTTCGGTGCGCTCGGGGAACACCGCGACCGCGATGGCGCCGACCACCAGCGTCGTCAGGAACGCGCCGACCGCCCCGCCAGCGAGTCCCTGGCCGAGGGTGACGTCGACGTCGAACCCCGAGCCTGCTTGCGCGACCATCGTTGCCGCGACTGCGAATGGCTGCATTACGTGGCTGGTTCGCCACGCATCGAGATAAAGGCAGAGGCGGTGATGGCGGGTCGCAACGTGTAACGGAACGGCCATCGTCGTTTTCCGCGGGCCGCGAGTGTCCCCGGTGATGCGCGATGGACGGGCAGTCAGTCCGGTCGTCGGGGTTGCACTCATGGTGGCTATCACCGTCGTGCTGGCGGCGACGGTGCTGGTCGCCGTGCCGGCCGTCGGCGACATCGAGATGCCGTCGTTCGCGGACGGCGACTCCGACGACGAACCGAACGAGGTACAGACCGAACTCATCCGCGCAGCCGACGGTGCGCCGGGCGAACCCGACGACCACTACGTTCGCGTCCACATCGAGGCAGGCTCGAACGCCGTCGGGAACTCACTGAACCAGCTACAGGTCACGTACCCGAGTTCGGCGGACGCGAGCAACGTTAGCGGCTCGGACATCGAGCGCGTCGGCATCGACAGCGCCGGCGACGGCGTCGTTGAAACCGACGCGATGGTCGACGTGAACGGGCTTTCAACTAGCGACGGTGGTAGCACGCTCGATGTCAGCTTCAACGGGAACCACAATATTGACGCGGGTGACTGGATTGTCTTGGACGTCTCGGACGTGCAGAATCCGGCGCCGGCCGGCGAGTACGGCGTCTCCGTGGACGTCAACGGCGACGTGACGGAGGACGGCGTGCTGGCCGTGGAGTAGTCAGGAGAGCGACGCCCACTCGACCATGCGGTCGTACAGCGGCTCCGAGCGCAGCGCCGTTTCGTCGCCGACGAGCACGAGGCTCTTCTTCGCGCGAGTGAGCGCGACGTTCACGCGCCGGTGGTCCTCGAAGATGGGGCCGTCGAGGCTTCCGGTTGCGACGAACGACACGACGATGACCTCCTTCGAGGAGCCCTGGAAGCGGTCGACCGTGTCCACGGCGACGCCGTCGGGGACGCGTCGCCCGATTTCCGCGACCTGTGCGCGGACGGGCGCGATGACGCCTATATCATTGGGGTCGACGCCGGCGTCGACGTACTCCCGGGTGACCTCGCCGACGCGCTCTGCCTCTCTGGAGTCGACGTGCGCGTCGCTCGTCCCGGGCACGTCGTGGAAGGACACCCCGTTCTGGACCGCGCCGCCCGTCTCCACGCCGAGGTCAGCGAGCGTTTGCGCGGCCACTTCGGCCGTTGCGGGGCGGAGTTGGCCGTCGTAGAACTCCGCCGAGGAGAACGCCTGGATGCGCTGGCTCATTCGGTACTGCTGGTCGAGCATCACGGATGCCTCCGGGTGGGTTTCGTGGAGGCGTTCGAACAGCGACGTCGACAGCCGGCCGCCCGAGCGCACGACGGGCGGGAGCTGTTCGTGGTCACCGACGAGCACGAAGCGCTCGCCGCGGTTGATGGCCGCGAGCGTGTCCGGCTCGGTGAGCTGGCTGGCCTCGTCGACGAGCACCACGTCGAACTCCTGCTCGCGCATCACGCGGGAGCCACACGTCGCAGTCGTTGCGGCGACGACGTCGGCGGTCTGGAGTGCTCGCGCGCACTCCGCGGGGTCGCCGGACTGGTTCAGGCGGAGGTCCTGCATGTCCTCGCGGACGCCCGTCGACGTCCCGACGCGGACGATATCCTCGTGGCCCTGCTCCCGGAGTGCTTCGAGCGCGTTGTCGACAGCGCGGTTCGTGAACGCCGACAGCAGCACGCGGTCGCCGCGGTCGACGAACTCCCGAATCAGGGTCGCGATGGTGTACGTCTTCCCGGTGCCGGGCGGGCCGTGGACGAGCGCGAAGTCATCGGCGTTCAACGCCTTGCTGACGGCGGCGTTCTGCGCGTCGTTGTTGTCGATGACGCCGTACTCCTCGTCCGCGAACTCGGGGCTCGCGCGGTCGAACAGCACGTCTTTGCGGCGCTGGTCGCCCTTCAGGAGCGCGTCGTGGAGTGCGGTGAGCATCCGGTCGACGCTCAGCTCGGAGGGGTAGACATCGAGCCGTCGGAGGTCGACCGGTTCGTCGGCAGTAACGACGACGCGGTCGGGCGCCAGCGTCTCCACGCGCGCCATCTCCGCGGTCCCCCGTACGGGGTCGCCGTCCGACGCGAGCACGCGGTCGCCCTGTCGAATCTTGGACGCCGCGGCGGTCGGGCGCTCCGCGGTCAGCCGCCACCGGCCGTCCGGGAGCTCCTCGTTGCCCGCGGGT
>CAXREU010000063.1:0-14814 GCA_964229715.1 Halobacterium sp. | reverse complement strand
AGTATACAAAACCGCCACCAACTATTATGTGCCTGCATTCGAATGTATCTAGTAACCATGGCGAGCTACTACGATGTCCTGCTCGCGGCGCTCCCGCTCTCGCTGGCCGGGCTCGCGGGTGGCCTTCACGCCGCGGGCGTCGACCTCACGGTGGCGCTCACCGTCGGCGGCGTCGCGGCGACCGCGCTGACCGCGCACGCGTTGTTCGTCAACGACCCCGCGTCGGCGGCTAAGCAACACGCCGACCCCAGCTACGAGTCCGCGGACTAACTCCCCGAGTCTTTTCTACGCGACCCTCGAAACGACGCGCATGACCGAGACGCTGTTCCTCTCCGACGACGACGTGGCGGGGCTCGCCGACCCAGCCGACTACGTCGACGCGGTCCGCGACGCGTACCGACAGCGCGGCGAGGGCGCACCCGCCGAACCGCGCACGAAACTCCTCAACGAGTCCCCGCCCGGCATGTTCACCGCGTACGCCGCCGTCCTCCCCGAGACCGGCGCAATGGGCGGCTACATGTACAGCGCGGGGTTCGCGAACGCCGACGCGTGGTTCGTCACGCCGCTGTTCGACGCCGACACCGGCGAACCGCTCGCCATCGTCGACGGCGCACGCATGAACCCGTTCAAGACCGGCGCAGCGGGCGCAGTCGGCGTCGACGCGCTCGCCCGCGACGACGCCAGCACGCTCGCCATCATCGGGAGCGGCGCGCAAGCCCGCGGCCAACTTCGTGCGACCGCCACGGTCCGGGACTTCGACGAAGTGCGCGTCTACTCGCCGACCGAAGCCAACCGTGAGGCGTTCGCGAACGAAATGAGCGACGCACTCGACGTTCCCGTCGAAGCGGTGCCGTCCAGCACCGCGGCCGTCCAGGGCGCAGACGTCGTCGTCACCGCGACGAACGCAAGCGAACCCGTCTTCGACAGCACGGACCTCGCGGACGGCGCGCACGTCACCGCAATGGGGCAGTACCACCCCGGGAAGCACGAACTCGACGCCGAGACCATCGAGCGCGCCGTCTACGTCCCGGACCTCCGCGACCGCGTCACGCAGGACGCCGGCTCGTTCATGCACGCGCTCGAAGAGGGTGTCGTCACGGAGGACCACGTCCACGCGGAACTCGGCGACGTCGTCGCCGGGAACGCGCCCGGCCGCGTCTCCGACGACGACATGACCGTCTTCGACAGCGGCGGCACGGGCATCGAGACTGCCGCAGCCGCGCACATGCTCTACGAGCGCGCGAGCGAGCGCGACCTCGGCACCGATATCGAGTTCGCGCCCGCAAGCGAGGCGCTCACCGGCGAGTAGGACGAAGGTTGAAGTGCGAGAGTGGAACCATCTGGCCCCGTGACTTGACCAGTCGCGCGGAGCGGTTCAGCGGGAGCGTGGCGGCCCGCTCCGCGACCCCCGTTTCGCCACCTGTTCGCCCCGACTAGCCGCGTTCCTGCGTGCTTAGACGTACGGCGCGAGCCCGAGCGCTTCCACGAGCGGGATGCCTGACGCGAGCGCACCCACCAGGTAGCCCGCGATAGCGCCACCGTTCAGCAGCGGCAGACCGGCGTGCGCGCGCCCCGCAAACACCATCCGCATCAGGACGAGCAACCCGAGCAGCGTCCCGACTATCGCGGTTAGCGCCGCCAACTCCACGCCAAACACGGCCGGCGTGTCCAGGAAGTGCGCCGCGCTCGCGACGAGAATCGTCGGCATTACGGCGTCCCCGAGCCCGATGAAGTACGCCTCGCGTTCCTCCTCGTCGACGCCGTCGAGTTGGCGCTCCTCGGATTCGTGCTCCTCGCCACTCTCAATGCCTCCCTCCTCGACGACTTCCGCCTCGCCGTCAGCGTCTTCGAGGCACGAGTAGCCGCGCGTCGCCGGCACCACCAACACGATGGGGAGCCGAAGCTCCATCACGCCCTCCGCGAGCGTAAGCATATGCTCGGTGCCGTAGACGCTGATAGCGTCGTAGACGGCCAGCGCCGTCAGCAACACGAGCGCCGGTAGAATTCCGAAGCTGATCCCGAACAGCGCCGCCGCGCCCATCCCGAGGATGGCGCCCGCGCTGTCGATGACCCACCACTCCGGGTAGACGTACAGCGCGACGACGAGCGCGGCTGCCGGCCCGTAGGTCGCGACGTCCACCCCCGCGAGTTCGACGGTCGGGAGCACGACGCCGAAGACGTACGTCGCGATGAATCCGCTCGTGAACAGGATGAACCCGCGCAGAATCCACTGCTGGTCGTACTTGATGACCAGCAGGATGCCCGCCGTCGCGACCAGCAGGAACGCGACGTAGAAGATACTGTTCAGCGGATTCTGGGGGTTGTCGGTGGACTGGAGGCCGGCGCTCTCGAACGGTTCGAGGAGCGCGAGCGCGCCGAACTGCACGACGAGAAACAGGGCGACGACGCCCACGAGCACCGGGACGCCGCGCAGCGAATCCTTCATGCCCGTGCAGTCGGCCCGCCCGTGCTTTGGCTTTGCGACTCGCCGATTACCGAACGTACAGCGTCTGCCCGACCAGCACCGGGAGGTGGACGCCTTCGTTGGGCGTGACCGAGAGATACGGGCGTTTGACCGGCCCGAAGACGTCGACGACGCGCCCGACCTCGTCGAGGTTCTGGTCGACGACGATGGCCCCGATGTCGGGGTGGTCGTCGCTCTCGCAGCGCACGACTGCGACGTTCTGCGCGGTACGGACGACGTCGCCGGCGCGCTCCATTATTCGCGCAGTGCCGTCACGTACGCCGCGACGGCCTGCAGGAGGTCGGACTTCCCGGCGTCGTCGGCACCCTGCACGAGGACGCGCCCGGAGTCCTCCCAGTGCTGGCGCGGGTACGCGACGTCGCGTTCGACGACCGCGTCGTAGCCCACCTGTTGGACGGCGGTCGCGACCTCGTCGACCGTCGGGTCTTCGACGGAGAGGGATTCGGGGATGCGGCGGCCCTCGCGACGCGATAGCGTGGCGTCGAAGTACGCGGGCCAGATGACGTTCTCGACCATACGTCGGCTAGCAGGTCGCGCCCTTAAACGGTATCGGACGCGTGCCCGACCGGAGGGAGGGCACAGGACGACGTGCGGCGAACGAAGTGAACCGCGAGCGATAGCGAGCCGCGAGCAGCGCGAGCAAGCGGCAGAATCGGGCAGAAGGAGGGGCCGCGTTACAGTCGGCGGCCGGCGAGCAGCGCGGCGCCGAGGACGGCGACGACTGCGGCGGGAATGCCGAAGCCGGGGATAGTCGTGCCCGTGGTCTCGGTCGTGGTCGGCGCCGTGGTCGTCTCAGTCGCAGTCGGTTCCGCCGTGGTCGCGGTCGTCGTGGTGTTGGCTTCCGCGTACGCTTCGGGGTGGAAGGCTTGCGCCATCTGCGTCATCGGTTCGACGACGCGGGGCGCGGGCTGGCTGATGTGGTTGGTGTTGACGACGACGATGTTGCCCTCCTCGAAGGCGGTCGTGTTCCGGAGGATGGAGTCCTCGGCGATGTACGAGCGGCTGTCGTTGCCGAGTTGGCTGGGCTGCGCGCTCACGACAAGGAACTCGGGGTCCTGTTCGACGACGAACTCCGCGGAGAGCTGCGGGTACGCGGCGGTGGCGTTCGCGTCAGCGGCGATGTTGTGGCCGCCCGCGCGGGAGATAATCTGACCGATGAACGTGTTCGGGCCCGCGGTGTAGCGGTCGCCCATGTCGTAGAAGACGCTGGGCTGCTCCTCGCCTTCGACGGCTGCTTCGACGGTTTCGACGCGGTCGCGCATCGCCGTGACTGTGGACTCGGCGCCCTCGCATTCGCCGGTGAGCTGGCCGATGACCTCGGTCTTCTGGTAGATGTTCTCGATGGAGGACGCCATCGCGAAGCGGTAGACGGTGACGTTGGCGTCCCGGAGCTGGGCGACGGATTCGTTGTTGATGGTGTTCGGCGCGAGCACGAGGTCGGGGTCGAGGCTGATGACCTGCTCGATGTCGACGGACGAGGGGAAGCCGGAGGTCACGACTTCGCGGTCTTCGGCGCCGTCGAGGAAGCCGGCGAACTGCGAGACGCCGACGACCTTCTCGCTGGCGCCGATTTCCCACATGGTCTGGGCGGCGCTCGGGTTGAGTGTGACGACGCGCTCGGGCTCTTCTTCGACGGTGACGTCGTGGCCGCTCGCGTCTTCCTTGGTGACCGGGAACGAGCAGTCGAGGTCCTGTGCGTCGACGTTCGTGGCGGCCTCGCCGGCTGGCGCGACCGCGACGCCGGCGGCCGGCGCTACCGCGGACAACAGCAGTAGTACTACTCCAACTACGGTTGCAGCCTGTCGCATGTGGAGAGGACGGAACTAACGCAATAAATATTTGCCTAAAGAAACTACGGTTGTCCAGATGCGCGCCTACACCCGGGCGAGCGCGTGGACCGTCGGCACGTTCCTCGCGCTCGTCGCCGTCATGCTCACCAGCGCCACCATCGGTCCGGTCCGAATCCCGCTCGACCGCGTCGCACTCGCCGCACTGGACGCCTTCGCGGTTCCCTCCGCCGCCACGTTCTACGTCACCTCCGTCGTCGTCCCCGCCGTCGGCGACATCCCGTGGCTCACCGTCGACCTCGCCTACACCTCCCCACTGGACTTCGCGGTTCCCGACCAACAACAGCTCATCGTCGGCCAGATTCGGATGCCCCGCATCGTCCTCGGTGCTATCGTCGGCGCCGCGCTCGCCGTCGCCGGCACCGTGATGCAGGGGTTCTTCCGGAACCCGATGGCCGACCCCTCTATCATCGGCGTCTCCTCGGGCGCGGCGGTCGGCGCCGTCACCGCCATCGCGTTCCCCCTGTTGCTCCCGTTCGGCATCCAGGTGTCGGCGTTCGCGGGCGCGCTCGTCGCCGCGTTCAGCGTCTACCTGCTCGCCACCGAGGGCGGCCGCACGCCCGTCGCTACCCTCTTGCTCGCGGGCGTCGCCGTTCAGACGTTCCTCGGCGCCATCACGTCCTACGTCATCGTCCACTCTGGAGACAGCATCCGCGAAGCGATGTACTGGCTGATGGGCCACCTCCACCTCGCCAACTGGGGGGACGTCGAACTCACGCTCCCCATCGTCGTTCTCGGGAGTCTCGTCCTGCTGGCGTACGCTCGCGACCTGAACGTCCTGCTCGCGGGCGAAGAGGACGCGCACACGCTCGGCGTCGAAGTCGAGCGCACCAAGCGCGTGCTGCTCGCGGTGTCCAGCGTCGTCACCGCCGCCGCTGTCTCCGTCGCCGGCGTCATCGGGTTCGTCGGGCTCGTCGTCCCGCACGTGATGCGACTGCTCGTCGGCCCCGACCACCGCATCCTGCTACCCACCTCGGCGTTCGCGGGCGGCGCGTTCCTCGTCGCAGCGGACACGTTCGCGCGCGCCGGCCCAGCCGAACTTCCGGTGGGCATCGTGACGGCGTTCGTCGGCGCGCCGTTCTTCCTCTACCTGCTCCGGCAACGCGAGGTGCACGCGCTGTGACCCTCGACGTCCGCGACGTCGACGTGGAACTCGGCGGCACGCAGATTCTGGACGCCGTGAGCGCTGACGTCGGCGACGGCCGCCTCGTCGGCGTCGTCGGCCCGAACGGCGCGGGGAAGTCGACGCTGTTACGCGCGATGAACGGCGTCGTCAAACCCGTTTCCGGCATCGTGCTCGTCGACGACGAAGCCGTCCACGAACTCCCGTCGAAGGCCGCGAGCCGCCGCATCGCCAGCGTCCCCCAAGATACGAACCTGGGCTTCGAGTTCACCGTCCGCGAGACCGTCGAGATGGGGCGCCACGCCCACGTGCCGCGGTTCGGCTCCGACCCCGACCCCGAGGCCGGCGAGCACGCGATGGAGCGCGCGGAGGTTGCGCAGTTCGCCGACCGCGATGTCACCTCGCTGTCGGGCGGCGAGAAACAGCGCGTGCTGCTGGCGCGCGCGCTCGCCCAGCAAGCGCCCGTCCTGCTGCTGGACGAACCGACCGCGAGCCTCGACGTCAACCACCAGGTGCGCACGCTCGAACTCGTGCGCGGGCTCGCCGACGACGCCGACCGCGCCGTCGTCGCCGCCATCCACGACCTCGACTTGGCGGCGCGCTACTGCGACGAACTCGTCCTCGTCGCGGACGGCCGCGTGCTCGACTCCGGTCGCCCCGCGGACGTGCTCACGCCCGAACGCGTCCGCGAGGCGTTCGACGCCCGCGGTGCGGTCGGCACTGACCCCGCCACCGGCGACCCGACAGTCACCCCGCGTCCGGACGCCGAGGGAGACCTCGACGAGCGCGTCCACGTGCTCGGCGGCGGCGACGCCGCGACGCCCATCCTCCGCGAACTCGCGGGCGCCGGCGCGACAGCGACTGTCGGCCCCGTTGGCGAGGGGTCGTTAGACCACGAAACTGCGACCCGGTTCGGCTTCGACGCCGTCACTGTCCCGCCGCTCTCGACGCCCGATAGTGCTGCAGTCGCTCGTGCCCGCGACCTCGTTGCTGCCGCGGACGCGGTCGTCGTCGCTGGCGACACGGCCTCGTGGGGGGCGAACGCGGAACTCCATGACGCCGCGGGGACAGCTATCGTCGTCGGTGGCGCTGGCCCCCGAACCGCCGCTGGCGCGCGCGTCGAACTCGACGCGCTCGTGGACGCACTCGCGGCGCTCGACGCCGAAACCGAGCCGTTCGCGGTCGCCGACGGCGGCGACGTGGCGGACGGTTGAGGGGTAGCCGGGTCGCCTTTGTGTGTCGCCGCCACAGGTGCAAATATGAGACGCGTAGTCGCCGCCCTCGTCGTCATCCTCCTCGCGACACAGGCCGTCGGCGCTGCCGCCGTACAGGGGCCGGTCGACGCGAACGCCGGCGCACGGTCGAACGTGCAGGTGGCGGCCGAATCCGTCCCGAGCGTCGCCGACGCCGCCACCGCGCAGACGTCGACGATTCAGAAGGACATCGAACTCCGCCTCACACCCGGGGAACCGGGCGCCGTCGACGTCGTGGCGACGTACGACGTCCCGGACCCCGTGACAGCCCTGCGCGTGTCCGTCCCCAAGGACGCCCGGAACGTCGAATCAGAGTCGTTCACGCGGACACCCGACGGCTACGAGTGGGACGGCACGACCGACCCCGCAACCCTGCGGTTCACCATGCCCGCGAACCAGACCGCCAGCGGTGCGCGTAGCCCGACTGTGCAAGCCGACGGCGACTACTCGTTCGTCGACGTCGGCGAGTGGGCGCTCGTCACGGTCCCCCAACTTCGAACGAGGTGGGAGTGGCGCGGCAGCGGCGACGTGACAATTACCGGGGACGCGTCTGTCGCGGGCGAGGGGTCGACGGGCGGCGAAATCGCCTACCTCGGCCCCGTCGAGGAGTACACGCGCACGGCGAACGGCCAGCAGTTCACGCTCGCCGTCCCCGAGCAGGCGTCGATGGTCGAGTCACCCGTCGACGTGTTGGACGCGCTCGGGGCGGCGTCGAACCGCCTCCACGTCGGCGCGCGGGACGACGACGTCTGGTTCGTCGCCGCGCCGACGAGCGCCGACTGGGGCGTCCGCGGCGTCGAGTACGGTGGCAACGACGCGTGGGTGCTCGCTGACTCCCGACTCGACAGAGCCGGTAACGTCTGGTTCCACGAGTACGTCCACACCAGGCAGGACTTCCGCACGGCCGAGAGCGGCCGGTGGACGATGGAAGCCGGTGCGGAGTACTACGCGGCCCTGCTGTCGCTGCGGACCGACTACGTGAGCTTCTCCGCGTTCCAGACGCACCTCTCGTACGGGGAGCGCGACCCGTGGCGGGACGCCATCCTCTCGCAGCCGTCGACGTGGCCCTCCGGCGCGAACTACGTGAAAGGCAGCCTCGTCTGGGGTGCACTCGACCGGCGCGTGCGCCTCGCGACGAACAGCACGGCGACGATGGCTGACGTCCTCTACCGCCTGAACCAGCGCTCCGAGCCCGTAACGAACGCGAACGTGCTGGCTGCGGTACTGGACGCCTCCGTCCCGTCGGTGGAGGAGCGCGCGAACCAGTACACGAACACCCGCGAAACCCCCGAGATGTGGACGCGCAGCCAGCACGCCGACGCGTTCGGCACGCGGCCCGCGCGCATGGAGTTCGAGGTGCGCGAGTACCGCGTCAGCGGCCCGTTCCGCAACGAAACGTTCGCGCAGCCGCCGACGCTGTACGTCGGCGAGACCGTCACTATCGTCGGCTCGGTGACCAACGACGGCGGTCAGACCGGCGAGTACGTCGCGACCGTCGAGTTCGAGGGCGACACGCTCGTGGAGACGCGCGGCGAACTCCCGCCCGACGAGAGCGCCGAAGTCGCGCTCCGCGAGGAGGTCGGTGCCGCCGGCACGTACAACGTGACCGCTGGCCGGACCACGGTCGCACTCGACGTACGGGAACCGGGGAACGTCTCGGTGAGCGAGCTCTCCGTCGCCGAGTCAAGAGTCCGGCCGGGGAGCGACGTGACCGCGACCGTCACGCTCTCCAATTCCGGCGACGCGCCAGCGACGGGACCGGTCGCCGTAACGCTCGACGGCGAGGACGTCGCGACCGTCGAGGCGGCGCTCGCACCGGGCGCGACCGCGACCCGAACGGTGAACGTGACGCTCTCGGAGGCCGGCCGGTACACGCTCGCAGCCGGCGATGCCTCGGTGACGGTGACTGCCGGTGACCTCGGAACGGGAACGGGAATCCCGGGCTTCGGCATTCCAGTCGCACTCCTCGCGCTGCTCGGCGCCGGACTACTCGCGGGGCGTTCATCATAACGTGCTCTCCCGTCGGTCGACCACGCTGCCCGCGTCCCCCGCTGGTCGCCGGCTGTTACGACGCCTGAATTTTCCTTTTCGAGCGAGCGCACGGATTAACACCCTCGACTGAGAACCCTACCTGTGAATCGACGCGCACTCGCCGCGTTCGCAGTGGTCGCGCTCGTCGCCAGCGCCGGCTGCGTCGGCCCACTGGCCGGCGACCAACAGCCAGCAGAGAGCCGGAACGCCACGGTCGTCGGTGTCGTGGACGGCGATACGGTGGACGTGCTGTTCGCGGACGGCACCGAAGAACGCGTTCGCTTGCTCGGCGTGGACACGCCCGAAGTCCACGCGGACGTCTCGCCCGGCGAGTTCGAGGGTGTGCCGGACACGGAGGCCGGCCGGTCGTGTCTGCGGTCGTGGGGCAAGCGCGCCAGCGAGTACGCAACCGAGCGGCTCGCCGGCGAATCCGTGACTGTCGAATTCGACGCGGAGAGCGACCGCCGCGGCGGCTACGACAGACTGCTTGCGTACGTTGTTGTCGGGAATGCGTCGTTCAACCGCGCGCTCCTCTCGGAGGGCTACGCGCGGCTCTACGACAGCGAGTTCACACAGCGCGACGACTACGCGGCCGTCGAGCAGCGGGCGCGCGAGAACGGGACTGGACTCTGGACGTGTGCGAGCTGATTCGGGCCACGGAAGGCTTATTCGCTGCGCGGTGGCAGTCCCGAACGTGACAGCACGTCTCCGCGCCGCCGTCGCGCGTCGGTTCGGGGTCGACACGCGCGCACTCGCTGCGCTCCGCGTTTCGCTGGCAGCGCTCGTGCTCGTCGACCTCTGCCTCCGCGCGCGCTTTCTCACCGCGTTCTACACCGACGCGGGCGTGCTCCCGCGGTCGCTGCGGGTCGAGCCGTACGGCACTATCTCCCGGCTGTCGCTGCACGCCGTCTCCGGAGCGGGGTGGGTGCAGGTAGTGCTGTTCCTCGTGACCGGGCTCGCCGCGCTGGCGATGCTCGCGGGCTACCGGACGACGCTCGCGACGCTCGTCACTGGGCTGTTGGTGGTGTCGTTGCACTACCGGAACCCGCTCGTGTTGAACAGCGGCGACACGCTCCTCCGCATGCTGTTCCTCTGGGGCATCTTCGTTCCGCTGGGCGAGCGCTGGTCCGTGGACGCACTCCGAACCGACAGCGACGGCCCGCGCCGCGTGGCGAGCGTCGCGACCGTCGGACTGCTCGTGCAGGTCGTCGTCGTGTACTCGACGAACGCGCTGTTGAAGCTCCGTGGGGAGCGCTGGCTCGCCGGCGACGCCATCCGCTACGTCCTCGAACTCGACATGTTCACCGTCCTGCTCGGGGACGTGCTCGCGGAGTTCCCGACGCTGCTCGCGGCGTTCGACCGGCTCTGGCTCGCGCTGTTGGTCTCGTCCGTGCTCTTGTTCGTGCTCACCGGGTGGCTGCGCGCGGCGTTCGCGGGACTGTTCGCCGCGATGCACGCCGGCATGCTCGTCTCGATGCAGCTCGGGCTGTTCCCGTTGGTCTCGATTGCCGCGCTCCTCCCCTTCCTCCCGCCCGTGTTCTGGGACCGGCTACCCAGCAGAGAGCGCGTGCCCGGCCTCCGCGCCCGTCCAATTTCGCGGTACGCGAACGTCGTCGCGAGCGCACTCCCGCTCGTGGCGATACCCGCGATTCCGCGCGTGCTGGTGTGCTGGACGCGCCGAATCGTGCCGGTCGCACTGACGGTGTTGCTCGTCGGTCTACTCGTGTGGAACGCCGCGTCCGTGGGCGTCGTCGACGCGACTGCGGCCGGCCCCGTGACCGAGTCGCCGGAGCCGCGCTGGTCGATGTTCGCCCCCGTCCCCGTGAGCACCGACTACTGGGTCGTCGCACCCGGACGGCTCGCGTCCGGAGGGAGCGTCGACGCGTTCCACGGTGGGTCCGTGACCTGGGACGAACCGCCCGACGTCGCCGGGAGCTACCCGAGTTCGCGCTGGCGCAAGTACGTCGCGAACGTGCGTGGCGCGGAGCCCACGGTCGCCGACGAGTTCGCCGACTACCTCTGTACGCGGTGGAACGGCGGCCACGACGACGAACTCGCGTCCGTCGAAGTGTTCGTCGTCGAACAGCAGGTGCGCCTCGACGGCCCGGACCCGACCGAGCGCGTCGAGCTGGCGGCGACAAACTGCTCGAGCGGCGTTCGGACGAACACCTAAGAGCCGGCCGGCCCTCCATTCCGACGATGCCACGAGTCGACCGATTGCGCGTCTACCCCGTGAAGGGGTTGGACGGCATCGACGTCGAAGCCGCCGACGTTCTCGACGGTGGGACGCTCGCCGACGACCGCACATACGCGCTGTTCGACGGCGGGGGACGGAGTCCCTCGAGCAATCGGACACAGTCGGATGACGGCGAGGGAGTCGTCGTCAACGGCAAGCGCACCGCACGCGTCCACGACCTCGACACGGACTTCGACCGCGACACCCGCGAGTTCGTCGTCGAGACCCACGACGGCGCAACCGAGCGCTTCGACCTCGACGACGACACCGAGCGCGCGGAGACGTGGTTCTCGGAGTTCTTCGACGCGGACCTCACGCTCAAACGCGACGACCGCCTTGGCTACGTGGACCGCCGTGAGATGGGGCCGTCGGTCGTCAGCACCGCCACGCTCCGCGAAGTCGCGTCGTGGTTCGACAACCTCACCGTCGACAGTGTGCGCCGGCGCCTCCGCGCGAACGTCGAAGTCGCGGGCGTCCCCGCGTTCTGGGAGGACCGCTTCGTCGGCGACGACGCCCCCGGATTCGACGCCGGGAGCGTGCGCTTCGAGGGCGTCACCCCGTGCGGGCGCTGTGTCGTCCCGACCCGTGACCCCGACACCGGCGAACCGACGCCCGACTTCCGGGAGACGTTCGTCCAGCGGCGACGGGAGACGTTCCCCGCGTTCGCCGACGAGGACGCCTTCGACCACTTTTACACGCTGATGCTCATCGCGGACGTCCCCGAAGCGAGCCGCGGGCAGACGCTCCGCGTCGGCGACGAGGTACGGGAAGACTGACGCTCACGCGCTCGACTCGGCCAGTTCCGCGGGGTTCGCCATGCCTTCCTTGACCCCGACGCGGAGCAGCGCCACGTTCACGGGGAACGCCGCGACGAACCCGACGGACAGCGAGAACGCGAGCGCGCCCCAGAACAGCGGTTCGCCGATAGTCGCGCCGCCCGCCAGCAGGACGTCCGTGCCGATGGCGGTGACCTCCATCACGGTAATCGAGGGCGTCTCCGTGTACAACGCGTCCGCGAGGGCGGTGGTGAGCGTCTCGCCGTCCTGGAGCAGCGGCCCGACGGTCAACGCGTACCCGAACGTGTACGCGAACGCGAACGTCCCGAACGTGGTCGCGAGCGTGTTCCCGATTGCGAGCACGCCGACCAGCAGGACGACCCCCGTCACTTCGCCGGCGCCACACCCCGAGTAGCAGTGCGCGGTCGAGCGCACGCCCCGTCGCCACAGCGAATCGTGGGGTATCTGCGTTCGGCCCGCGTACCAGTACAGCGCCAGTCCCGCCGGGCCCGAGTACACTACGACCAGCGACCAGACCGCCCGCATCAGCGACGGTATCGCTTCGTTGTGCCGCCGCAGGTCCCACCACAGCACGCCCACAGACGCCGCGACCAGCACCGCCCACACCGCGAGGACGCGGTGGTCCGAGACAACCGGACGGACGACGTCACGAGCCGGCGCGAGTGCTTCCTCTATCGAGTGCAGGAAACTAGCGACGGACATGCCCACATCTCGTGCCTCGACGCTTTAGGGACTGGTGGCGGCGCCCCGCTCACGGTTCGCGCTCGTCGCCCCATCGACGGTGGGTGGAGTGTCCGAAGTGAGCTTTGAGTCGGTGAAATTCCACCGGGCAGTCCTCAAATCTGGCTTTCGATCCACTCGCGGGCGTCCACAATCGAGTCCGGCAGCGCGTCGACATCGAGCACGTAACACTCGCAGAACGGCTCCCCGCGATAGTACCGACTGATTTTGTCCGAGACGACGTCCTTCGTGGGATTGGTCTCGACTTCGACGGCGAACGGCGGCTCGTCGAGCCCGTACGCGACGACGTCGATTTCCCCGACGCCGTCCTTGACGACCTCGGTGTCGACGCGGTAACCGCGGTCCCGCAGCACCTTCGCGACCAGCGTCTTCGCGACGAGGTGCCTGTCCGTCTCACTCCCGGAGTTGAACGCCACGGCGTCGCGTTTGTGGATTTGCCAACCGGCGTCCTGCAGGTCCTTGCGGCCGCCGTACTCGTCGTGGTGGCGCTTGTTGTTCACTGGTGGCCTTCCCGGGCGTCACCGAACTGTTTGTCCCGAGAATCTGCCAAACCCGAAGTGCTCCGAGAAACGGTCGTGTACACGATTCCCCCATAGTCGCGCAGCCGCTATCCGGGTTCCGGTCCGACGACCGCCCACAGATTGGACGACGCTAACGCTCGAATAGTAGATATCGGAGAACGCAGGTGTAGGCTTCGAGCCTTCGACGTAGAGCCGGTAAAGGGATTTGAACCCTTGGCCTATTCCTTACGAAGGAATCGCTCTACCAGTCTGAGCTATACCGGCACACATCGTTCCACTCGTGTCCCGAACCCTGCCTCGCTGCACTCGGCAGGACACCGGCACGACCTGTGCACTTCTTCGTAGCCGGATTCAAGAAATAAGCCTTGCGAATCACCGGCGCGTCAGCCGGGCGTCCACGACGACGTTGAGTTCGTGGGGCGCGTACGACCGCACGGTGTGCTCGGTCTCGATTGTGACGTCGTACTCGGGTTCGGCGGCCTCGCGAATGGCGGCCTCACAGGGCGCGTACAGGTCGTCCTCGTGCTGGAAGTCGTAGAAGTGAATCACGCAGTCGTCGCCCGCGAGCGCAACCGCGGTGTCGAGGAACTCGTCGGCGGTGTGGGGGAGGTTCATCACGATGCGGTCCGCCCAGTTCTCGTACTCGTCGGCGGTCTCCCTGACGTCTCCGGCGATGGCGGTCACGCGCTCTGCGACATCGTTGCGCTCGCCGTTCCGCCGGAGGTACTCGATTGCGTCCTCGTTGATGTCCGTCGCGACGACCTCCGCGCCCTGCTTGGCCATCGGGACGGCGTACGGGCCGACGCCCGCGAACATGTCGAAGGCGTGCTCGCCCGCTCGGACTTGCTCGACGACGCGGTGGCGCTCGGTCGCGAGCCGCGGCGAGAAGTACACCGTCGCGAGGTCGAGTTCGAACTCGCATCCGTACTCCGTATGGACTGTCTCCGTGCCGTCGCCAGCGACGACGTCCCAGTCGCGCACCCGCTCGGTGCCCTTCACTTTCGAGGCGCGGTTGACGACCGTCTTCGCGCGGACGTCCGACTCCATCACCGCCTCGGCGATTTCGCGGGCGCGCTCCGGGGAGTCCTCGTCGAGGATGACGACGGCGCCGAGGCGCTCGTACGTCGGTTCGAAGCCGAGCAGTTCGGCGGGCGTCGTCGGCGTCTCGCGCTCGGGCGCGTCGAACTCCACGACCGTGAGGTCCGCTGGCACCGCGTCGGGGTCGCTGACGGGGATGTAGAGGTCGCCGTCGCGGGCCGTGATGGCGTACTCGTCGACGAGGAGGGCTTCCTCGGCGAGCCGGCGACGCGTGGCTTCGCCCTCGTCCGTGGGGACGCGGACGCACGGCACTGACATGCCCGGAAGTCGGGTGGGCGCGGCCTTACGGGTGTCGCTTGCGTCTCGAAACCCATACGACGGTTCGCGCGCTATCGTGAGTATGCTCACGTTCGTCGGGCTCGGCCTCTACGACGAGCGCTCGGTCACGGTCGCTGGCGCCGACGCCATCGCGGCCGCCGACCGCGCGTTCGCGGAGTTCTACACCAGCAAACTCGTCGGCGCCGACGTCGCCGACCTCGAAGCCTACCACGACACCGACATCGAGGTGCGCGACCGCGCGGGCGTCGAACAGGACCCCGAGCCGATTCTGTCCGCTGCCGAGTCCGGCGACGCGGTCTTCCTCACGGCCGGTGACACGATGATTTCGACGACGCACGTGGACCTCCGGCTGCGCGCCGAGGAGCGCGACATCGACACGCGCGTGATTCACGCGCCCACGGCG
>CAXREU010000062.1:0-2177 GCA_964229715.1 Halobacterium sp. | reverse complement strand
CGACCACGTACGAGGCCCGGGACGTCCGGAAGCTACTCTTTCCGCTCGCCGAGGGCTTCGACTTCGCGAAGGGCTACTACGCGCGCGTCGAGAACGACCGGCTGTACGGCCGGCTGTTCCGGCTGTTCTACGAACCGCTCGTGGCCGCGCTCGCGGACCGCCACGACAACGAGAGTCGGGAGTTTCTCGGGGCGTTTCGGTACGCGCTCGCCGGCGAGTGCGCGATTACCGGGAAGTTGGCGCGCGGCCTTCGCGTCCAGCGGCGCTGGGGGCTGGAAGTCGGTACGCTCGGCGAGGCGTTCCGGCTCGCCGGCGCAGACGGCGCGGCGCAGGTAGATTTGGGGCGCTACGAGCACGACCACCGCGCGGTCTCCGGGCCGACGGGGCTCTCGGAGATGAGCGAGGGCGTCGGCGCGGCGCTGTTCCGCGCCGTCGAGGACGCGGGCGTGGCCGTGGACTACGACGCGCTCGCCGAGCGCTACCTCGACGCGGCCGACCGGTTTGTGCGGGCGTACGGCGCGGATGCCGCGTTCTACGACCTCGACTACGACGGCGAACAGGAGCGTGCGCAGACGCGGACGTACGCCGACGCCATCGCCGAACCCGGCGCGGACACGCGGCTGCCCGCGTGGACCGACACCAGCCTCGACGCGGGTGACGTGGCTGCGGCAGCCGCTGCGGACGCGGACGAGGCCGCCGCGGCAGCGGGAGATTCAAGCGACTCCGCGACCGACGTGGAGCCGTGAACGGCGACGAACTCGCGGGCGTCGTGGACCTCTTCGGCGCGCTCACCCGAGACGAACTCCACGACGCGCTCGAAGAACTGGCGTTCAAGCGCGGCGACGACTTCGACGCCGACGCCGCCGACGAGGCCGTGATGGACGCGCTCCGCGAGTACTATCTCGTGGCCGTCGACCGCGAGGACGGCGACCGCGTGCTTGTTCCGGGGCCAGTCGCGTTCCCGGAACTCCCCGAAAACGCGGTCGACCTCCCGCACATTCTGGACGTCGAACCCCGGGACCTCGACCGCGAGACGCTCGCGGACGCGGTGCGCGCGCGCCTCGAATCGGACGTGGCCGACGCCGACGGTGAACGCGCGCGCTACCTCGTGGACGTGACCTACGACGCGGAAGCGTGGGCGCCCGTCGACCTCGCGGACGTCCGCGACGCGCTGACCGAGGCGTGAGCGGGACTGCGCGTGAGTTAAGAGTGTCGCGGTGCTTCCCCCGGTATGGACCTGTCGCGGGTCGCCGCCCACCAGCCGTCACGGGTCACCGACGAGGACCGCGATGCCGCGGTGCTCGTTCCTGTCGTCGAGCGCGAGGACGGCCCGGCGCTGGTGTTCACGAAGCGCGCCGACCACCTCGGTGAGCACCCCGGGCAAATGAGCTTCCCGGGCGGCGGCCGCGAACCGAGCGACGACGACCTCCGGGAGACGGCGGCCCGCGAGGCGTACGAGGAAATCAGCCTGCTGCCCGAAGAACTCTCCTACGTCGGGCAACTCGACGACATCGCCACCGTCACCGGGTACGCCGTGACGCCGTTCGTCGCGCGCGTCCCGGACCGCGAGTTCGTTCCCGACGAGCGCGAAGTCGACGAGGTCGTCGTGCTCTCGCTGTCGGCCCTCACCGACCCCGACAACTACGAGGTCGAGAAGCGCATCCACCCATCCTACGGCGAAGCCATCGTCCACTTCTTCCACGTCGACGGCTACACCGTCTGGGGGGCGACCGGCCGCATTCTCGTCCAGTTTCTCGACCTCGCGTGCGGGTGGACGCCACCCGACCGCGAGCCCGAAGTTGTCGAAGTCGACCCGGACGACTGACGCTCCCGCCGCTACTCGACGGTGACGAGGAACGTCTTCCCGCCGCGGCGTTCGAGGAACGCCTCCTCGTGGGTATCGGCGTAGGCGGCGACGCCCGCGGCGGTCATCTCCGAGACTTCGATGCGGCGCTCGGGGCTATCGGCGGTCGACTGCGAGCGGCGTCGGTGCTGCAGTGCCATACTCCCTCAATTCGGTGCTACCCGCTTGAACCCCACCCGTGCACAGTGAAAGTGAAACTGACGGACTGCGTCGGCCTCCACGGTTCGCGGCAGTTATGGCCGTCGCGGTGTATCCGCCGTCATGGACGAGTTCAGCGACGCCGACGGCGACGACCGCGGCGCGGGCCGCTCCG
>CAXREU010000061.1:0-14160 GCA_964229715.1 Halobacterium sp. | reverse complement strand
CGTCGGCTGCAACGTCTTCCTGCGCGTGCCCGACGGCTTCGAGGATTCCCGGACGTTCTGCCGCACGGTCGTCGAGAACGCCGGCGTCGTGCTCGCGCCCGGAGACTGCTTCTCGACCGGCGGGGAGTCCTACGACGACTACTTCCGGCTCGGCTTCGGGCTGCCGACCGTCGAACTCCGCGAGGGACTCGGGCGCGTCGACGACGTACTTTGAACCAGCTAGTTCAATTCCAAGCTGACGTGGCCGTCTCCGCGAGTGTGGGGGCCTCTCCCGGCCGGAACGCGTTCCAAACCGTTTATACACGGCAGGCGTGAATCCGGGCGTATGGCGAAAGAGCAGACCGAAGTCCGGGAACTGCAGGAAGGCAACTACGTCATGATTGAGGACACGCCGTGTCAGATTAACGCCTACAGCACCGCCAAGCCCGGGAAGCACGGGAGCGCGAAGGCCCGCGTCGAGGCCGAGGGCGTCTTCGACGGGAAGAAGCGCAGCTTCAGCCAGCCCGTCGACGCGAAGGTCTGGATTCCCATCATCGAGCGAAAGCAGGGCCAGGTCGTCTCCATCGAATCCGAGACGGTCGCGCAGGTCATGGACCTCGACACCTACGAGACCGTGACGATGCAGATTCCTGCGGACCTGGACCTCTCCGCTGACGACAACATCGAGTTCCTCGAGTTCGAGGACAAGCGCAAAATCCTCCAGTAACGGATGTTCCCCGGCGCCAGCCCCGTCGACGAGTCCGCGGACGCGCCGTTCGCCGACGCGGACTACGTCGCCGTGGGCGCGCCGCTGGACGTCTCTACGTCGTTCCGTCCGGGTGCGCGCTTCGGCCCGGACCGAATCAGGAAATTCGCTCGTACGTTCGAGGACTTCCACCCCACGACGGGGTCACACTTCTCCGAGCTGAACGTCGCCGACTACGGCGATGTCCACGCATGGCACGACGCCGCCGAGTACCTCGACTACCTCGAAGGCGTCCTGACGGACGTCTACTGGGCGGACGCCGTCCCCGTACTGCTTGGCGGCGAACACACCGTCTCCGTGGCAGGCGTGCGTGCCGCCGACCCCGACGTGTTCGTCGCGCTGGACGCCCACCTCGACCTCCGCGAGGACCTCGGTGGCGACCCGCTCAGTCACTCCACGGTCGCCCGCCACGCGGTCGACATCGCCGACGAAGCGGTCGTCGTTGGCGCGCGCTCGGGCAACGAGGCCGAGTGGGAGCGCGCGACCGAAAGCGACGTCACTGTCGTTACGCCTGACGACGCACCCGACTGGACGCCCGACGTCGACGGCTCGGTCTACCTCTCGGTAGACATCGACGCCGCTGACCCCGCGTACGCGCCGGGAACGGGTACGCCGGAGCCGTTCGGCCTCGATTCTGCGACGATGCGGGACCTCGTCCGCGCGCTCGCGCCACAGTCAGTGGGCTTCGACGTCGTGGAGGTCAACGACCGCGACGACGGGCAGGCCGCCACGCTCGCCGCGAAACTCGTCCGCGAGTTCGTCCACTCGCACGCCGACACGTAGTTCGCTACTCCTCGACGACGTCGGCCTCGGGCGCGTTCTGCATCACACTGCGCAGCCCCTTCCACGCGTTGTGCTTGCGCGTGTACCCCTCGCCGCTGCTTGCGATGACGTTGCCGTTACGGTGGCGGAGCCGCCACCGGAACTCCCCAGCCTTGTCCTCGAACACCTCGAAACGCGCCAGCGACTGCGACCCGTCAGTCGCCCCAACCGGAACCGCGCGGTCGGCCACATCAGGGGCTTCCTCCGGCGTGTCGACCTCAATATCTTCGTCAGTCGTTTCGACGCCGCTGGCTTCGTCGACAGTTTCGACTGGCGTGAGGATGTCGCCAGCGTCGGCCCACTCCAGCTCCAGCTCGAGGCTCAGTTCGTCGTCCTCGCGCTCGAACTCCACTTCCAGCGAGAGTTCCGGGGGGACGTCGACGGCGACGGCGTCGTCGCCCTCGCCGAGTCGAATCGACCCCGCGAGCAGGCCGTCGGCGACGTCGCTCAGTACAGCCGCGGCGTGCTCGGGGCTCGCTGTCGTTTCGGATTCGTAATCATCTCGTGTCACGGCGACACTACGCATTCGGTCGGGTTAAACGGTTGCCAGGGGGTTCGGTGGTAGCCGGGCGCTCGCGGTTCGCTCCGCTCGCCGCTCGCGATTCGAGGCCTCCCTTCGGTCGGCCTCGCCGCCGACGCCTAGAAGTCCCCGGAGCCCACGCAGTCGTACATGGACCTCTCGGACATCGTCTCGAAGTACGACCAGCGGCTGCGAGTCGACGACTACGAGGACGCCGCCACGAACGGCCTCCAGGTCGGCCCGGACGACGCCGAAATCGAACAGGTCGCGTTCGCGGTGGACGCCGCGAGCGCGACCATCGAGGAGGCCGTCGAGTGGGGCGCGGACCTGCTCGTCGTCCACCACGGCATCGTCTGGGGCGGCATCAACGCGGTAACGGGCCGCGAATACGACCGCGTGCAGGCGCTGCTTGATGGCGACTGTGCGCTGTACGCTGCCCATCTGCCGCTGGACGGCCACCCGGAACTCGGGAACGCCGCGCAGCTCGCCGACCTGCTCGGCCTAGAGAACCGCGCGCCGTTCGGCGCACACGCCGGCGAACACCTCGGGTCGCGCGGCACCGCGTCGTCGGGCTTTACGGCGGACGACCTCGCGGCGACGCTCGACGAGGAGCTCGGCCCCGAGGGCGGCGTGCAGGTGCTTGACTTCGGGCCGGATACGCTCGAAGACGTCGCGGTGGTGACCGGCAGCGGCGCGGACTGGATTCGGGAGGCCGAGGCCGACGGCGTGGACGCGTTCGTCACTGGCGAGGGCAAGCAGAAGCTCTACCACGAGGCCCGAGAGGCCGGCATCTCGGTGTTCCTCGCGGGCCACTACGCCACGGAGACGCTGGGCGTGCGCGCGCTCCAGTCAGTCGCCGACGACTGGGGCGTGGAGACGACGTTCGTCGACCATCCGACCGGGCTCTGAGCACGCGGTTCCGTCGAAGCGAGCCACTCGAACGACGACTGACGAAACCACCCTTCGTCACATGGCGTCCTTCCCGCGAAAAATACCAGATTAGGGGCTGTGTAGCTGACTTTCGAAGGATGCGTGGGGACCACTCTCGTCCGTGGAAAGGGAGAGTTAAGTAGCCGAATCGCCACCCAGGTTACTGTACGGACTACCGCGCGGGAGACACTCAAGTATGAGAGACGAATACGACTTACTCATCGTCGGCGGGGGTATCAGCGGAGCTTCGCTGCTGTACACGGCCGCGAAGTTCACGGACATCGAGAACATCGCGCTGGTGGAGAAAGAAGACGAAATCGCGAGCGTCAACTCCCACCGCACGAACAACTCCCAGACACTGCACTTCGGGGACATCGAGACGAACTACACGCTCGAGAAAGCCGAGGAAGTCAAGGAGGGCGCGGAGCTGCTCGCGGGCTACCTCGAAGACGAGGACCCCGACCGTGAGATGCACAGCAAGCGCTCGAAGATGGTGCTGGCGGTCGGCGAGGAAGAGGTCGAGAAGCTCGAATCCCGCTATCACGACGAGGGGTTCGGGGACCTCTACCCGAAGCTGCGGGACATCGGCCGCGAGGAAATCGCGGAGCTCGAACCGAAGGTCGTCGAAGGCCGCGACCCCGACAAGGAGATGCTCGCGCTTCAGACGCCCGACGGCTACGTCGTCGACTACGGGATGACCGCGCAGTCGTTCGTCGACGAAGCCCAGGAAGTCGACGGCGTCGACGTCTTCACGGGTACCGAGGTCGAGGAAATCAACGACACCGGCGACGAGTTCCTCGTGGAGACGGACGCCGGCTGGTTCGAGAGCGACGTCACCGTCGTCGCCGCGGGCTCGCACAGCCTCCAGATTGCCAAGGAGATGGGGTACGGCGAGAACAAGAGCCTGCTCCCGGTCGCGGGTAGCTTCTTCCTCGCGGAGGACTTCCTCAACGGAAAAGTGTACACCCTCCAGATGAAGAAGCTCCCGTTCGCCGCCGTCCACGGCGACGCCGACGTCCACGACCAGTCTATCACGCGCTTCGGCCCGACCGCGAAGCTCGTGCCGACGCTCGAACGCGGCGAACTCGACACCATCGGCGACTTCTTCGATGTCTTCGGACTGAACGTCAACTCCTTTTTGAGCTACGGGAACATCCTCGCCGACCGCATCCTCTTCCCGTACGTCGTCCGCAACCTCGTCTACGACGTCCCCGAAATCGGGAAGCGCACGTTCCTCCCGGAGGTCCAGAAGGTCGTGCCGAGCGCGACCCTCGACGACATCGAGCGCGCGAAGGGCTACGGCGGCGTCCGCCCCCAGATTGTCGACACGAAGAAGAAGTCCCTCGACATGGGCGAAGCCAAGATTACGGGCGACGGCATCATCTTCAACATCACGCCCTCGCCGGGCGCATCGACGTGCCTGAAGAACGCGATGCGGGACACCGAGCAGCTGATGGAGTTCTTCGAGGACGACCACGAGTTCGACGAGGGCGCGTTCCGCGACGCCACCATCCGGAACTTCCCGCGCGTCGACGACGAGGGCGCGGACGCCGAGCAGGACGACGCCACCGCGAGCGCTGCCGCCGACGACTAACCGTTCGCTCGATTCGTTCTTCGGTTCTCGCTCACCCGCTGGATTCGACGCTCGGTAGCCAGTGGTCTCCCGCTGACTCTCGTCGACCGCCAGTGTAGTACAGGAACTTTTATTATACTCCTCGTCGCAGTAGTGGACAACCCATGTCGGTCGTCCCTGTACGCGAGTGACTCTTTCCCGGCCGTACAGCCCACAGACCGACTCTCCATACACTCCAGACGTGAGCACACATCCACAGCACGCGACCGAATCGAACCCGACCACCGACGCGACGCCTCCCGGGACGGCGGCGCAGACCACGCCAGCCTCGGACGACACGGACCGCCAACACGGCGACACGCCAGAGTCGTGGGTCGCCCAATGCCAGGCCCAGTTCGACGCGGCCCACAGCGACCGCCTCCGGAACCTCGCCGACAACGCCAACCACGCGATGCCGGACGGCGTCTAACTGCCTCGACGTCCGCCAGCGAGTGAGCGCTCTCGGAATCCTCTTGCCCGTGGCTCCAGTACGTCTACGCGGCCGATGACGACGCCACCGGGCCGACCCGGGGTGGCTCCCGCGGGACGACGAGCCCTATGAGTGCCGAGGCCAGCTTTCTACGTACGACGAGCCGGCGGTTTAACCGACACCGGGTGGAAGGGAGAGTACGAGTAATGAATGGGATGCCACCAGTTACGGGTTCACCATGAGCGACAGTAGAGAGGAACCGTCCGGCGCGTCGCTCTCCTACGGCAACATCCTCGAGCGCGAGATGGAGAACGCCGTTGAGGAACTCGGCCGCCCCAGCAGGGGGCTGTTCGTCTCCGGGCTCTCGGCGGGTCTGAACCTCAGCTTCGGCGCCCTGTTCATGGGAATGGTGCTGACGTTCTCGCCGACGTTCTCGTCGGAGCTGCTCAAGCAGTCGCTGCTCGCGGGCGTCTCGTCCATCGCGTTTCTGTTCGTCGTCCTCGGGCAGACGGAACTGTTCACCGCGCACACGACACTCGCCGTCCTCCCGGTCCTCGACGGCCGAACTGGGCTGCGTCAACTCGGACGCCTCTGGGGGGTCGTGTACGTCGGCAACCTCGTCGGCTGTGCGCTGTTCGCCGGACTCGTCGCCGCCCTCGGTCCGGAGCTCGGCATTGTCACGCCGTCGGCGTTCGACAGCCTCGCACAATCGCTGCTCGCGCACTCGGGGTGGGTGATTCTCCTCTCGGGCGTCGTCGCCGGCTGGCTGATGGGGTTGACGACGTGGCTGGTCGGTGCCAGTCGAGACACTGCCGGCCAGATACTAATCATCCTCCTCGTCACGGCGACCATCGGATTCGGGCCGTTCCACCACGCCATCCTCGGGACGACGGAGGTCCTCGGCGCCATGTTCCTCGGCACCGGCGTCACGCTCGCGGAGTTCGGCCGCTTCCTTGTCATGACGACCATCGGGAACACCATCGGCGGCTCGGTGTTCGTGGCCGGGCTCAACTACGGGCACATCGCGCTCGTCGGGGAGGACGCACAGCTCGACGTCGACGGTTCGCAGCCGGAGGACGACGACTGACTCGTCGACTCAGCGGTCACGCTACGGCGTCGCCGGGTCGTGCCGTAATAACGTTCGGACCGCCAAAATAATAACCTTAGGGAATATTATAATCTGAGATACTACCGCAAGTCATATCACCGTCGTCGGCTTCTGCTCGGACAACGAATGAGCGACGACCACATCTCCACGACGCATATCGGCAGCCTGCCGCGCGACCCCGAGCTCCTTGACCTCCTGAAGCGCCGCCAGGACGGCGAAGACGTCGACGCCGAACAGTGGCACAAAACCGTTCAGGACGCGACCGAGTCCGTCGTCCGGAAGCAGGCCGACGTCGGCCTCGACGTCGTAAACAACGGCGAGCAGCCTCGCGTCTCCTTCAACTGGTACGTCGCTAACCGCCTCACCGGCATAGGCGGCGAGCGCGACGCCCCGCTGTGGGACGACCTCGCGGATTTCCCCGAGTACGCCAGCGACGCCTTCGACACCGAAACCATCGACCTCACGAAGCAGCCGTCAGTCACCAGCCCCGTCGAGTACAACGGCACGGAAGCGGTCGACGAGGAAATCGAGACGTTCGCCGACGCGCTCACCGCCGTCGACGCCGATTTCGAGGGGACGTTCCTGACCGCGGCTTCCCCCGGCGTCGCCGCCGCGACGCTCGTCAACGAGTACTACGACTCCCACGAGGAGTTCGTCCACGCCGTCGGCGACGCCCTCCGTGAGGAGTACGAGGCCATCGCTGACACCGGCGCCATCCTCCACCTCGACGCCCCGGACCTGCTGACGACCGGACACCGCGGCTTCGGCGACCGCCCCGTCGAGAAGCTCAAGCCCATCGTCCGCCTGCACGTCGACGCGCTCAACGAAGCCACCCGGAACATCCCGGACGACCAGATTCGCGTCCACACCTGCTGGGGGAGCTACGAAGGCCCCCACCACCGCGACACGCCGCTCGTGGACGTGCTCCCGGAACTGTACGAACTCGACGTCGGCGGGCTCTCCATCGAGGAAGCCAACCCCCGCCACGAGCACGAGTACCGCGTGTTCGCGGAACACCCGCTTCCGGACGGCTGGGACCTGCTACCGGGCGTCGTCGACGTGAAGACGAACGTCGTCGAACACCCCGACGTCGTCGCCGACCGCATCGAACGCGTCGCGGACGCCGTCGGCGACCCGACGCGCATCGTCGCCGCACCCGACTGCGGCTTCGACACGCAGGCCGGGCTCGCGATGGTCCACCCCGAAATCGCGTGGAAGAAACTCGAAGCGCTCGTCGACGGCGCCGCCGTCGCCACCGAGCGCCTGTTCTAGTCCTCCGCGCCCTCGCCGGTCAGCCCGCGCCGGATACTCCCCACGAGCACTTCGAGGTCCTCCGGGTCGGCGTCCAAATCTACCTCCAGCGACAGCGCGTGCTCGCCGCCCGACTCTCCACCCTCGCCGTTCTCTCCGGCCGTTGCCGCCGCAGCGGTCTCGATTTCGTCGACGAGTGATTCGACGTCCGAGACGTCCGCCGCGTCCACGAGCGCCTCGATGGTCTCCCCGGGAACGTCTACGCCCTCGATTTCCGCGGCCGCTTCCACGGACTCCGCCGCCTCTTCGCCCGACTCAATCGCTTCTTCGCCCGCTTCGGTTGCCTCCTCAGCCTCGCCTTCGATTGTCTCTTCCGCCGCTTCGGCTTCTTCAGCAGCCGCCTCGTCCGCTTCTCCGGTTTCTTCAGTTGCTTCCGCGGCTTCTTCTTCGGTTGCCTCCTCGACAGCGTCCGTTTCTTCCTCGGTCGCTTCAGCCTCTTCGGCTGCTTCCTCTGCTGTTTCTGCTTCGCCTTCCTCGGCGGCCTCCTCGCCTTCTGATTCGCTGGTTCCCTCGCCGCCGACCGAAATCGTAATGCCGGGTTCTGCGCCGACTTCGATGGTCACCGCGCCGTCCTCCTCGGAGATGTCGACGTCCGGCTCGGGCTCGCCGCCGTCGGGCTGGAGGTTGTCGGATTCGGCGTCTGCGGCCTCCTCCACGTCGAAGTCGCCACCCACGCTCAAATCCGCCAGGTCGACGTCGCCGTCGACGGAAATCTGGACGCCGTCGTCTTCCCCGACCGCGATGTGGACGTTCGTGCCGTCGTCCAACTCCAACTCGACCTCCGGCGGGAGCGACGTACTGGCGGTTCCCTCCGCCGCGTCGCCGGCGCCACCCTCGGCTCCGCCGCCGGCTTCGGCTTCCGGGGAGACGCCGCGGCTCGCCTCACGCGCGACGTCCTGCACCGACTCGACTGCCGACTCCGCGGTTTCGGCTTCCGCCGTGACGGGTTCGACGGCCGATTCGAGTTTCTCGCTTACCGGCTCCGCCACTGATTCGGCCGCCTCGGCTCCCGTTTCTGCGGCTTCCGCGACTTGCTCGACGGCCGACTCCATCTCCGCAGTCTCTCCGCCCGTCGTTTCTGCGACTTGCTCTACCGCCGATTCGACGCCTTCACCTTCTGCTTCGCCCGCTTCCGCGACTGGCTTGACAGCGGACTCGACTGTTTCTTCTGCTTCCGCGGCGGCCTCCGCAGCCGGCTCGACGGCGGATTCTACCGCCGCGGCTTCGCCGGTCTCGGTGGCTTCCCCGGCAGCTTCAGTGACTCCCTCTGCGGTCTCGCTGACCTCCTCGACAGCTTCGACGGCTTCGTCGACGGTCGTCTCGATGGCGTCCGCGGCGTCGGCCACCGACTCGATGCGTTCGCGTGCCTGCGCCGCAACCGTCTCGACGTCCGCAGCGGCCTCCTCGACCGCGTCCGCGGCGTCCTCGACAGACTCGCTCGCCGCTTCCGCGCGCTTGGCCGCCTCATGCGCTTCCGCCGCGGCCGTTTCCGCGGCGTCCCTGGCCGTCTCTGCTCGCTCGGCCGTCGCTTCGACCGTCTCCTCGACGTCCTCGGCGGTCTCGGCAGCGGACTCGGCCTCCGCGGCGACGCGGCCGACCGCCGCGCCGGCCTCCGTCTCGTGTTCGTCGGTCGCTTCCTCCTCGCCGGTCGGCAGGCGCTCGTCCTCGGGGAGGCGATACCGCCCCTCCTCGTCGCGGTCCAGCAGCCCCGCCCAGTCGTAGAGTTCCAGCAGCGTAGTGATGCCGCTCCGGACGCGGCTCGATTCGGGGTCGTGGTCCGTGATGGCGGCCACGAGCGGCACGAGCTCGTCCTCGGTGCTGGGGTTCCCGCGGACGATGCCCCGGAGGTCCTCGGTCACGGGCCAGTCCGCCAGCAGTTCGCGGGCGCGGCCACTGGCGCGCTCCCCGTCATCGACCGCCAGCGCGCCCGCCAACGCCTGCCCGCGGTCCGTCAGCCGGTGCTTCTGCCCCTCCTCGGTGAGCACGCCGACGTCTTCGAGGAATCGCGTCTGCCGGCCGACCGCGTCGCTGACGCCCGTGGCGTCCTCCACGGCCGTCGTGTACTTCGGTTCCGCCGCCGCGCCGACGGCGTCCCAGCCGGCGATAATCTCCCCGAGCGTATCGAGGCTCACGCCCTTCGGAACGTGGTGTGTCGCCATTATCGGACGTGCGGTCCAAGCCGCCAAAAATCGGTTGGCCGTCCGAACCGTGGACACGAGCACGTAGCGTGCGTGTCGCGGGCCTTCGTCGCGCGGTAGACGGATGCCAACCCTTAACCGTCTACCCGGCCTTCGTATGGTTGTAATGGCAGAAGGTACGGTTGACTTCTTCAACGACACGGGCGGCTACGGTTTCATCGAGACTGAGGACGCGGACGAGGACGTTTTCTTCCACATGGAGGACGTCGGCGGCGAGGACCTCACCGAAGGCACCGAGATTGAATTCGACATCGAAGAGGCTGAGAAGGGTCCGCGCGCGACGAACGTCGTCCGGCTCTAATTCGGTCTTTCCGTCGCCTCGCGGCGACACAGACACCACGTTTCTTTCGGCACTACGACACACAGCGACGGCGCCGTGCTGTCGCTGTTAGCTGACCGAAACCCGGCCGCCTATTACGGCGTCGGTGCTACCGGCGAGCATGTACGACCGGATTCTGGTCCCGACAGACGGCGGCGACGCCTCCTCGAAGGTGTTCGCGCACGCCGCGGACATCGCCGCGCGTCGCGACGCGACCGTCCACGTGCTCTACGTGGTCGACGACCGCGCGTTCCTCACGCTCGACGACGCGATGCAGAGCGAAGCCGTCGAACAGCTCCGCGCGGAAGGCCGGGGCGCGCTCAGTGACGCGAAACAGACCTTCGAGGCCGAGGCCGTCACCGTCGAGACGGAACTGCGCCGCGGCGACCCCGGCGAGGAGATTCTCGACTACGCCGACGACGCGGGCGTCGACCTCGTCACGATGGGGACGCGGCGCGGCGACTTCGAGAAGTCGATGCTCGGCAGCGTCTCCCGCGAGGTCGTCACGTCCGCGGACGTGCCCGTGCTCACGGTGTCGCTGACCGACGAATCGTAGGTCGGCGCTACCGCTACGCCGTCGAAATACGGGAGAAAACTGCAGAACTACTTCGAAGCCGGCAGTTAGTTGATGTGGCCTTCTTCGCGGAGCTGGTCCGCGTCCTGCTCGTCGTAGCGCCACTCGATGTTGGCCTTCTCGTCCTGCCAGTCCCACGGTTCGACGAGCACGACGTCGCCCTCGTTGATCCAGGTTCGGTACTTCATGCGACCGGGAATACGGCCCATCCGGTTCTCGCCGTCTTCGCACTGCACACGCACGTGATTTCCGCCGTTGTGTTCGGTCACGACGGCGAAAAGTTCGTCTTCGTCGGGCATCCGCAGGTTGCGGCGCCCAGATTCTTCGCTCACACGTAGTATAGCCGGCCGAGACGTTTAAATCAACGGGAAGGAGTGGTAGCACACCTCACGCGACGCCTGCGCTGTTCCGGTGTCGAAATACAGAAAGGTCCCAGCTACGAGCATCGAAACAAGACTGTGTTCCCGGACTCACGCCGCGCCGCAACGCTAGGCGACCGCTCGTGCCGCTCGCTGGTGTCCTACTGATGGTCGACTTCGCCGGCATCTTCCTCGGCGCAGTCGGCCCCATCGTCGCCATCGCGGCCGTCGGCTACGTGCTCGCGACGCTGAAGGACATCGACCCGCAGCCACTGAACACCGCGGTTGTCTACGTGCTCGCGCCCGCGCTCGTCTTCCACAGCCTCGCGGTCACGGAGCTGGCGGCGTCGACGCTCCAGTGGCTGACGGTCGGCATCGTCGCGTTCACGGTCGCGATGTGGGGCGTCGCGGAGGCGACCGGTCGCCTGCTCGGCGAGCGCGAACCGATTCTGAGCGCGCTCGTGCTCGTCGCCATGTTCTCGAACGCCGGGAACCTCGGCGTCCCGGTCTCGGACTTCGCATTCGGCGACGTCGGCCGCCAGACCGCGGTCGTGTTTCTCTCCGTGCAGTCCGTGCTGATGTACACGCTCGGCGTCTACGCGGCGTCCCGGAGTGGGGGCTCGGCGGGACTGGTCGGCCTCCGGCGCGTGTTTCGGCTGCCGCTCGTCTACGCCGTCGTCGCGGCGCTCGCTGCGCGCGCGCTCGGCGTCGTCCCACCCGCCAGCAACGCGGGCATGGAGTCGCTCAAGCTGGGCGGCGACGCCTCGATTACCGGGATGTTACACGTGCTGGGCATCCAGCTCGCGCGCACCAACACGGGCGCGGCAGTCTCCCGGACGGCGCCCGCAACGGCGCTCAAACTCGGCGTCGCGCCGCTGGTCGCGCTCGGCGTCGCGCTCGTGATACCGTTCGGGGACGCGACGGTCGCGCGCGTGTTCGTCCTCGAAGCCGCGATGCCCGCGGCAGTCACGCCCGTCATCCTCGTCGGCGAGTTCGCCGCCGGCGCGCGCTCGGAGGGCGTCTCCGTCCCCGAGTACGTCTCCACGTGCGTGCTCGTCACCACGCTGCTCGGCGTCCCGGTGTTGACGGGGCTCATCGCGTTCCTGCGTTCGGGCGTCGTGCTCTAGGCGTGGCCGCTGCTCGTGACCTGGAGGCCGGCGATGCCGACGACGACGAGCGCGATGCAGCCAACGCGCAGCGCCGACACCGGCTCGTCGAAGAGGTAGACGCCGAGAATTGCGGTTGCGACCGCGCCGATGCCCGTCCAGACGGCGTACGCCGTCCCGACCGGAATCTGCTGGACGGCCCGCGACAGCAAGTAGACGGAGACGCCCATCGCGGCCAGCGTCGCGGCCGACGGCAGCGGCTCCGTGAAGCCGTCCGTGTACGCGAGTCCGATTGCCCAGATAGTCTCGAACAGTCCGGCGACGAGCAACACCAGCCACGGCGACATGGCCGGACCGAGAGCGCTTGGCGCCCTCAACGTGTCGGTCTCGGCCGATTCAGTTCGTGGTGACGATTTCGACGACGTCCCGCGGGTCGAGCTCGTGGTCGGCGGCGATTTGGCGGTTCGCGCGGCAGTCCTTGGCGTGCAGGAAGCCGTCGCCGACGTCGCTGTGGACGTGGTACGCGAACTGTTCGGCGGTCGCGCCCTCCGGCAGCAAGAAGACGTCCGGGAGCACGCGGCCGTCGGTCGTCCCGAGGCCGTTCGCCGACCCCGGGAAGACGGGGACGACGCCGAGTTCGTCGAACAGCGCGGCCTCGAGGGCCTGCTGGACGCCCGTGCCGCCGAACTCGCCGAGGAACTCGCGGATGGATTCGAGGCCGGCGGCCTGCTCGTCGCCGACGTCGCCCGTAATCTCGAAGTCGCCGCTGCCGGGGCGGTAGTCGACGACGCCGGCTTCGCTGGCCTGCTTGAGCGCCTTCTCGGCGTGCGCACTCGTCGGGACGAACGTCAGGTGGTCGTAGTCGGGGTCGTCGGTGATGGTCTCCCAGTTCGCCTGGGCTTCGGGCGTGTCCATCTTGTTCGCGGCGACGACCATCGGCTTCGTGCGCTTGCGAATCTCGCGGGCGAGCTCCATCCGGTCGTCGTCGTCCCACGTCGCGGGGTCGAGTTCGAGGCCCAGCGCGAGGATGACCTGCTTGATTTCCTCGTCGGTGGTGCGGAACGCGCTCATCTGCTCGGCGAGTTCGACCTCGAGCGCGGTCTCGCCGGCGTGTTGGCCCTCGAAGCGCTCGATGCCCTTCTCGAGGATGTCGAGGTACCACTGGTCGAGTTCGTCTTCGAGGAAGTCGATGTCCTTCCGGGGGTCGTGGCCCTCAGTGGTTTCGCCCTCCATGTCCGTCGTCCCGGAGAAGTCGACGACGTGGACGAGGACGTCCGCCTCGTTGAGGTCCGTGAGGAACTGGTTGCCGAGGCCGGCGCCCTCGTGAGCGCCGGGGATGAGGCCCGCGACGTCCACGAGCTTCGTCGGAACGAACCGCGTGCCGTCCTCGCAGTAGCCCGTCGAGGGCGTGCACGTCTCGTCGAACTCGGGCGCCGCGCAGTCCACGCGCACGTAGGCTTCGCCGACCGCCGGGTCTATCGTCGTGAACGGGTACGCGCCCTCCGGCACGTCGTTCATCGTCGCCGCGTTGAAGAACGTGGACTTCCCCACCGAGGGCTTGCCCACGAGCCCAATCCGATAACTCATTGTCGAATACAGTGGACCGCCGTACAAACGGGTTGCGTCACCGTTGCGGCGTGGGAGACGCTCGCACACGGCCGATAGCGCCGAACGACCTTTCGTCCCACAGCACCCACTTCCGAGCATGGAAGCTCGTTCGCTCGCCGAAGCGTTCGCGTCGTTTGAGGAGCCGTGGGAGCCCCGCGTGCTCGCCGAACTGAACGACCAGCACGTCAAGGTCGCGCGGCTAGACGGCGAGTTCGTCTGGCACGCCCACGAAGACGCCGACGAACTGTTCTACGTCGTCGACGGCGACCTCACAATCGAGTACCGCGACGAGAGCCAGGAGGACGCGGTCCACCTCGGCCCCGGCGACCTAACGGTCGCGCCTGCGGGCGTCGAACATCGCCCGGTCGCCCACGAGGAGACGAAGGTCGTGCTTTTTGAGCCGGCGGGCACGACGAACACGGGCGACGCAGATGACAGCGAGCGCACGGTCGACGAACTGGAGCGCCTCTAGATGCCGCCGCGGCGCCGCTTCCCGAGCAGCGACTTGGGCTGTCGGG
>CAXREU010000060.1:0-26653 GCA_964229715.1 Halobacterium sp. | reverse complement strand
CGACGCCCGCGACGGCGGCGGTGCCCTCGCCGACCTGCGGGAGCAGGTCGCCTTCGTTCTTCAGCAACGTCAGCGACTCGCGGGCGGCGCGTGTCGGGAGTTCGCGCGCTTCCTCGGTGCCGAACGGTTCGGCCGCCTTCTCGGCGTCGACGGTCGGGTCGTTGAGGACGCCGTTCTCGGCTTTCGCGCGCAGCACGCGACGGACCGCGCGGTCGAGCGTCGCTTCCGAGAGTTCGCCGGCTTCGACAGCGTCCGCGAGGTGCTCGCCGTAGCAGTCAGTGTACGGGAGCTCGACGTCGATACCGGCTTCGACAGCGGTGACGCCGGCTTCGCGCTCGTCTGCGGCGACGCCGTGCTCGCTGCGGAGGAACTCGACGCTGTAGTAGTCCGAGACGACGGTGCCGTCGAAGCCCCATTCGCCGCGGAGCACGTCGGTCAGCAGCCACTCGTCGCTGGCGCACGGCACGCCGTCGATGTCGTGGTAGGCGTTCATCACGGATTCGGCGTCCGCCGTTCGGATGGCGGCCTCGAACGGGAACAGGTGTGTCTCGCGGAGTTCCCGCCGACCGATGTTGACGGAGCTTCGGTTCTTCCCGCCTTCGCCGGCGCCGTGGCCGGCGAAGTGTTTGAGTGTCGCGGTGATGCCGTCACCGTCGCCCTGCAGGCCATCGACGTACCCGCAGGCCATCGCGGCGACCAGGTACGGGTCCTCGCCGAACGTCTCCTCGACGCGCCCCCAGCGGAGGTCGCGCGCGATGTCCAGCACTGGGGAGAGTGCGTGGACGGTCCCGATGGCTTCGAGCTGGTCGCGGATGGTGTCCGTGACCGATTCGAGGAGTTCGGGCGACCACGTACTCGCCATCCCAATCATCTGTGGGAATGTCGTCGCTTCCGGGCCCATGTAGCCGCTCAGGCACTCCTCGTGAGGGATGGCGGGGATGCCGAGTCGAGTCTCCTCGCGGAGGTACTCTTGGAGCTCGTTCGTCCGCTCGGCTGCTTCCCGGGGCGGGAGACTCCCCTCGCCGCCGATGCGGGTGAGGTGGCCGATGCCGTTCGAGAGGTGTTCGTCGACGGCCGCTTCGTCGAGCGTCCCGTCCTCGTTCAGGAGTTCGTCGGCGTTCACGGAGCCGAGTTGTGCTGCCTTCTCCTCGACGGTCATCTGGTCGAGAAGCTCCTCTACGCGTCGGTCGGTCGGTGTCTCGGCGACACCGCCGGCTGAGCCAGTTCGCATCAAGCAAGCCGTCACAATCCCGGATATTAATAATTCGGATGTGGGAATGCCTCACTCACGAGGGCGTCGTACCCGATGAGAATTGAACCGTTCTGTATACAGGAACAAACTATCTAGGAAAGGGAACACAAAATCCCTGCAGGGGCCAACAATACCCTAATTTAGGGCGCTATATTGGCCTTTTAGAGTTCTATTGCTGTCATCCGAGTCCGAATGCTTGTTCTTGTATATAGAACAGGTGTTGTGGGTTTTGGCCACGCCCGTCCGTGAATGCGACCGCGAATTCACCCCTGGGTTGGCTTTCGTCGGCGACCCAATCACCAACTATGGGCCTTATCGTGTGGAGATAAACGGCATCGAGCAGCAGTTCCCGTCATCTGGACGGAAGTAATCGCAATTGGTTCCGTCGCTCAGTAGTGGTCAGCCCGACCAATAGCAGAACGAGCGCGCAACACGGTTCGCTATCACAGAACGAAACGGCGGCAAGAGCAGTGCTACCCTCCGAGAACCCGACTTCAGTGATTATTAATGATGAGGATTAGAAATGCCCGGTGAACGGTGAAGTCGATTAGTCCGGGACTGCGATAGAATCTTACACCGGTACATTTGTAATGACGGAGTGAGTAGTTAGGGGCATGAGTGAGTCTCCATCGCGGCCGAACAGCAAGGTAGCACGCGTCATCGAGAAGTACGAGCTCGGCGGCATGGGCGAACAGCTCGAAGTCGCCTGGACCGGCGAACACGGCGAGCGAACAAGCCTGCGGAACCTCGCCGACGAGTTCAACCGCGCGGTACTGGAAGCGGCCATCCGGAACTCCGACGGCGCCATCTCTGAAACCGACCTCCAGAGCGCCTACCAGACGCTCACCGACGACGACGTCTCCAGCGCGGACCGAATGCGCAAGCAGCGCGAACTCGAAGCGATGGGCGTCGACGCCGACGACGTCCAGTCTGACTTCGTCACTCACCAGGCAGTTCACACGTACCTCACAGAGTACCGCGAGGCCGAACTCCCCGACCAATCCGGCGACCCAGACCAAAAAGCCGAGATGCTTGAGCGCCTCCAGGGCCGGACCTCAGCCGTCACCGACTCGACCATCGAGGGCCTGGTGTCCGGTGGCGAACTCACCGAACGCAACTACGACGTCATCGTCGACGTGCGCGTAATCTGTAGCGACTGCGGGACCGACTACGCAGCCAGCGAACTCCTCCGACAGGGCGGCTGCGACTGTAACGAGGCCTGACGAAGAAGTGGGTGACAACACTTAAGCCGTATCCCCTTCTTGAACGTAATTAATGGCATCACAGCAGTCAGCCGAACGTGACGTGCGAGTTCACGCTCGCAATGTCGGCGGCATCGACGAGGCCGAAGTCTCGCTCCCCCCGGGCGTGACCGTGTTGACCGGCCGAAACGCGACCAACCGGACGTCGTTCCTGCAGGCGATTATGGCGGGACTCGGCAGCGAGCGCGCCACGCTGAAAGGCGACGCCGACGAGGGCGAAGTCGAACTCCACGTCGGCGACGAAACCTACACGCGAACACTCACGCGCAGCGGCGACACTGTCGTCTACGGCGGTGACCCTTACCTCGACGACCCGAACGTCGCCGACCAGTTCGCATTCCTCCTCGAAAATACGGAAGTCCGGCGTGCCGTCGCGCGCGGTGACGACCTCCGTGAAATTATCATGGACCCGGTCGACACCGAGGAAATCGAGTCACAAATCCGCCAACTCGAAAACGAGAAACGCGACCTCGACAACCAGATTCAGGAGCTCGAACGAATCGAACACGAACTCCCGGAACTGGAAGCCGAAAAACAGGGCATCGAAGACGACCTCGAACAAGCACGCGAAGAACTCGCCGACGTCGAGGCCGAAATCGAGGAACGCGACGTCAGCCTCGAACAGAGCCGCTCGCAGAAAGAAGCCATCGAGGAGGCCTTCGAAGCCCTGCGGGACGCCCAGTCTGAACTCGAAGACCTCGAATTCGACCTCGAAACCGAACAACAGACTCTCGAAGACCTCCGCGATGAACACGACCAACTCGAAGCCGAGCTCGAAGACGTCGACGAGCACGACGAGAACCCCGAACGCCTCGCCGGCCGCATCGACGAACTCCGCGAGCGCAAGCGCGCGCTCGACGACACGATTAGCCAGCTCGGCAGCGTCATCAGCTTCAACGAGGAGATGCTCGACGGCGAAGGGCTCGACCTCGACGAGTTCGGCGACGACACTGACGACGACCCGACCCAGCAGCTTCTGGGCGAGGCCGAGGACGTCGTCTGTTGGACGTGTGGCTCCGAGGTCGAGCGCGACCACATCGAAGGCACCGTCGACCACCTCCGAGAGCTCCGCGCGGAGAAACTCGACGAGCGCAGCGACCTCGACGCCCAAATCGACGACCTGACGTCGACGCGCTCCGAGATTCAGCAACACCAGCGCGAGCGCGAGCGCACCGAGCGACGCCTCTCGGAAGTCGAGACCGAAATCGAGGCCACCGAACAGCGCATCGACTCTCTGGAGGACTCCCTCGAAGAGCAGCGCGAGGAGGTCGAGCGCCTCGAAGCCGAGACCGAAGACGCCGGCACGGGCGGCGACTACGACGAAGTGCTGGAGCTCCACCGCAAGTCCAACGAAGTCGAGCTCCGCATCGAACGCCTGGAGAGCGACCTCGAGGACGTCGAAGCCAGCATCAAAGAGCACGAGGAGACGCTCGGCGAGCGCGACGAACTCGCCGCACGTCGCGAGGAAATCGACGACGAGCTCACCGACCTCCGGACGAAAGTCGACCGCATCGAAGCCGAAGCCGTCGAGGAGTTCAACGACCACATGGAGTCCGTGCTCGCCGTGCTGGAGTACGACAACATCGAGCGCATCTGGGTCGAACGCCGCGAACGCGAGGTCCGCGAGGGCCGCCGCAAGGTCGAGAAGACGACCTTCGACCTCCACATCATTCGCGCGACCGACGACGGCACGTCCTACCGGGACACCATCGACCACCTCTCCGAGAGCGAGCGCGAAGTGACCGGGCTCGTGTTCGCGCTGGCGGGCTATCTCGTCCACGAAGTGTACGAGGATGTCCCATTCATGGTGCTTGACTCGATGGAAGCCATCGACTCCGACCGCATCGCGCGCGTCGTCGACTACTTCAGCGACTACGCCGACTACCTCACCGTCGCACTCCTCCCGGAGGACGCTCAGGCCCTCGACGAGAAGTACACGTACGTCGAGCAAATCGACTGACGGTCGCGTCCCCGTTCGGCGGCTTTATTACCAGGACGGTGAGTGCGCTGGCCTCGCCAAGTCGAACGAAGAAAAAAGTATATTAATCTGGTATATTTTGCATATCATACGATTAATTACCTATTCAAATCTGAGAGTACATCGTGGATTCCGAACGAAGCTTCGAGACCGCTGCTCGGAACCGCCAAAGAACAATATCACATAATTCAGGACCTGAGTCACCATTTTCCAGGCCTACACCGTGCCCGTTCCGTCGGTAGTCCGTGGTAAGTTTCGATTCGGTTGACCGAGAGTGTTTTTCTGCTCTTTTTGGCCAAACTCTGGCGATTAGAGGGCCTCAAGAGGTAATTCCCGAATGGATTATCATCACGTTCGGCACATATCTGAATCAAGCGAATGAATCAAATCCCCGGCTCGAAAATACTAGAATAGACAGGATAAGAAACTATCTCCGAATATGGTAATTTCCCGTCCGTCAGGACTGTTCGTCAGGACTGTTCGTCAGGTCGTGCGAACAGTGCGAGCGCCATCAGCACGGACCCCACGACGACAGTAAGACTAGACCAGACGAGTAGTTGTCGCGTCATATCGGGTGCGGTTGCAGCGAGGTCGACGAACACTCGCACGTCGAGTGCAACGATGACGAACGCACCCACGACGTCGAAGACGAGGTCATAGGCCGTATCGTGCCAGCCGTAATGCACCAAGACGGGTTCGACGTCGTAGCGGTCGCCGACCGCACGCGCCACGAGCTCGCCGAGCTCCCAGCAGACGCCGGCGAGGACAGTGTAACCGACAGCGGCGACAGCGACAACAGCGGTGGAAACAGCGTCACCGATAGTGACGAGCAGGCCGGCGTACACGAGCGCCGTCAAGAGCGCCGCAGACAACGCGTGTGTCAGGTGGTCCCACCACCATACCGAATCGTAGGGACCGAGCATCCCGATAGAGTGGAGGAGGCCGGCAACCGCCGTCCAGAACGCGAGTTCCGGGGCGACGAACTCACCCTGACCGAACTCGAATCCGGCAGCGGCGGCGACCGCGACCCCAGCGACAGCCAGTGAGACGACAGCGTTGACGACCGCTGCGGTGTTCCCACGGTGCACGGCGAGCGCGAGCACGACTGCGATAGCTGCAAGCAGCACAACCAGGGAGACAATCGCGACGCTGTTCATCGACGTGCCGGAGAATAGCGACACCACGGCATGATTCCTTCGGCCTAATCCCGTTTCACAACGACGCCACGCGTATTTGTGGCTGGGGCACCTATACGGACGTATCTTGGACTCGGACTCCACCAGCCTCCACAAGGCGCCCCGTACGAACGTCTCCCAGAATCAGGGGAAGTTCCGCATCCACCTCAACTTCCCCGGGCGAAACCTCCCAGAGCACGACGACCACGGCTACGGCCCGCTGGCCACCGTCGTAGAGTCGTTCATGGATCCGGACACACTGATTTCGATGCACCAACACCGCAACGAGGAGATTATCTCGTGGGTGCCCGAGGGCGTAATGCGCCACGACGACGGCGAAGGCAACAAACTCGTCACTGACCCCGAACACCTGATGGTGATGGGCGCCGGCAGCGGCTTCTGGCACGAGGAGCGCACGCTCGCCGACGACCCGCCGCTGCGGATGCTCCAAATCTTCGTGCGGCCCCACAGCCTCAACCTCCCGGCAACCATCCAGCACGAATCCATCCCCGAACCCGTCGCCAACGAGTGGCGCCACCTCTTCGGCCCCGAGACGTCGGACGCGCCCCTCACGGTGCGCAACGACGTCGACTTCTACGACGTCCGCCTCGGCGCGGGGAGTACTGTCGACCTCCCCTCGAAGGCGGGTCGGGACGTGTACTTCTACGTCTTCGACGGCGAAGTCACGGCCGCCGGCACGCACTTCGATACGACAGAGAGCGGCCTGCTTGTCGACGACGACACGGTCACAATCACCGCAGAAACCGACGCAGTCCTCGTCGCGTTTCTCATCGACCCCGACGCCCCCGTCACGCGACAGGGGACCGTCGGACGTTAGGAGCACTCAGAAAGAAGCGAACGCAGGCGTGTTCGGCGCTAGTTGACGTCGACGATTTCGACGTCGAACTCCAGCGTCTTGCCGGCGAGTTCGTGGTTGAAGTCCACGCGAATTTCCTCCTCGTCGGCGTGAATGATTTCGCCGACCTGGCCGTTCTGCGCCTCGAGGTACGCGCCCTCTTCGGGCGTCTGGCCGCCGAGCATCTCGCGGAGTTCGTCCGTCTCGAAGGACTGGACGTTCTCCTCGTTCCACTCGCCGTACCCCTTCTCCGGCGGGATTTCGATGGTCGTGGACTCGCCCTGCTTGAGGCCGACGAGGCCCTCCTCCATCCCTTCGATGACTTGCTGTTCGCCGATGTCGACCGTCAGCGGGGCGTACTCGCGCTCGCCTTCCGCCTCGGTCAGGCCCGCGTCCTCGGCGACGGCCTCACGGGAGGTGTCGAAGACGGTGCCGTCGTCCATTCGACCAGTGTACTCCAGGGTCACAGAATCGCCGGTAGCGATTGTCATACTCGGATAAGTATCGACGCACCGATAATCCCTTTCATCGAGAGACGCGCGGCTACCGTTCGAGGACCGCGTGGCGCTCGAGCGTCACCGAGGAGTCGACGGCCGAAACCGTCTTCGTCGGCCAGTCACCGGTGACAGTGAGCGGCTCTATCTCTTCGGCGGTCACGAGATAGAGGTCCTCGCTCTTCGCGCCCTGCACCGTCGGGTTCCAGGCGTACGCCATCGGCAGTTCGACTGGTTCGGTGCTCTCTGGCGTCCCAATCCACTCGCGGCCGGCGAACCCGGCAGCACCTCCTTGGTGGTGGTGTTCCCACTCGCTGTCCCAGCCGTGTGCCGCGTACGCGTCCTGAATCGTTTCGAAGACGTTACCGGCTGTGCCACCCGTGCGGCCCACTTTTTGGGTCGCCGCGAGTGCGCTCGCTTCCACGCGCATCGCGTCGTGGGTGCGCTCGGTGAGCCACGCTGGCGCGTCGTCGAACGCGACGGTTCGCGTGCAACTACTGAATAAGCCGTCGCGGTGAGCAGTGACCGAAACGAGTGCGTAGCCGCCGAGCGGTTCGTCTTGCGGGGTGTAATGCCGGTAGGCCTGCGCGCGCTCGCTGCCGCCGACGAGGACCACCGGCGCCGCAATATCCTGTGCTTCGAGCCGGCTCCGGAGCGTCGCCGCCGCGCCGCGCTCGGTCGTGTCCGGTGAGAGCGAGCGGGCGACCGATTCGACCGCGTTTGCGACGTCACCAGCGAGGGCGCGGTACGTCTCGATTTGGTCGGCCGTCAGTGGTTGGCGGAGCGAGGACGCGTCGATGTCCGCAAATCCATCGATAGGGAAGTCCGCGGCCGCCGGTGTCGGGCTGACGGCGGCGACGGCGTCCCCGAGGTCGCGCTCGTACCACTGGTACGTCTGGATTGTAACGTTGTCTGGGAGTTCCTCGGCGCGAAGCCGGGGTGCTTCGATGTTGTTCGTGACGACGGTCACCTCGTCGCCGTCGTAGCCGACGGCTGCCTCGCCGACGTCCGCCGTTCGGTCGACGATATTATTTCCACCTCGTGTGACCCACGCGAACGAGTTCGGTCGCGCGAACCACACCGCTTCGTAATCATTCGACGACAAATGCGCGTCCAAACGCTGTTCGACCGTCATCGTCGAGTGCCACCGGTAGACTGCGAACCGTTCGTCGCTCTCACACACCACCAACTCGAATGGGCACCGGACATCAGTCGTCGAGTAGAGCGCGCGCATCCACTTAACCGTTGGTCGGGCGACCGCCTGGCCACTCACAGCTACCGGGACACTCCCACGTACATTCGTCCGGCCAGGACCGCTCCCCATTCGGTTGCTTCCCGAACGTTTTTGACTGACTGTTCAGTATCTCCGCACATCGACGAGTCAAACGACAGTTGACACGATGACCGAACGCTCGCCCTCCGAACGCCGAACCGAACTTGACCGCCGCCTCGAAGCGATGCTGGCGTCCGCGGACGCGGGCGGGTTGTCCCTGGCGCGGTCGACCGTCCTCGAGTGCCCGGACCGCTGGTTCGGCCAGCTCGTCGCACTCTCCCACGACGCTGTCACGGATGCGCCGGACCCAGACGCGGTGCTACCCGCGGCGACGGCCGTCGAACTGCTGCGCGGCTACTGTCGCCTGCGGACCGACCTCCTGACCGACCTCGCGGAATACGCGGCCCCCGACTGTGACCGGACGACCATCCTGCTGGCCGGGGACTACCTCAACTCGGCGTCGTACGCGGCGTTCGGCAGAGTCGACGACCCAACCGGCGACGGCTTCGAAACCCTCACGACCGTTCTCCGGACGATTATCGAAGGGTTCGACGCCGCGTACGCCCACTCGACGGCCGACTACCAGTCGCTGCTGGACGACACCATCGGCGCGCTCGGCGCGGGCGCGGCCGTCGTCGGCGCGACACTCGGAGACGCTGACGGCCCCAACCACGAGCAGTTTGCGGACCTCGGTCGTGGATACAGCGCCGCGCGCTACGTTCAGCACGTCCTCGACTCGGACGAAATGAGCTCGCTCATCCCCTTCGACGTCGACGAGCAGGAGCTCCGTCAGTACGGCGCGAAACAGCTACGAGACGCCGAGTGCGAACTTGACCGGCTCGCGTCGACCACCGACGTGGATTCGCTGCGGGCGTTCGTCGCGGAGCGAACACCGGACGCGATTCGGTGTTGAGCGTCGCCGTGGGGGTTACCGATTGTCGGCGACGAACGTCTCGAAGCGGTCCAGGCCTTCTTCGAGGTTTTCGAGGCTGTTGGCGAACGAAAGCCGGAGGTTGCCTGCACCACCCGGACCGAAGCCGCTGCCGGGTGTGAGGACGACATTGTAGTCGTCACAGAGTTCCTTCGCGATTTCGAAGTCGTCGCCGAACTCGGAAACGTCGATGAACGCGTAGAACGCGCCGTCGGGCGTGGGCGCGGTGACACCGTCGATGTCAGCGATGCGGTCGGCGACGTAGTTGCGGCGTTCGAGGAACGCGTCGTACATCGCCTCGATTGGCTCCTGGTCACCAGTCAGCGCTTCCGTGGCCGCCACCTGCCCGACGCTGGACGGCGAGGCGGTCGTCGCCTCGTGAATCTTCGTCGTCTCCGAAATCAGGTGTTCGGGGCCGGCGAGCCAGCCCACGCGCCACCCAGTCATCGCGTACTGCTTGGAGACGGAGTCGACGACGAGCACGTTGTCCGTCTCCGCGTCCGCCGCGAGGCTGCGCGTCGGCCCGTCGTACGTCAGTCCCATGTAGACCTCGTCGGAGATGACCCACGCGTCGTGCTCGGCGGCGGCTTCGACGACGTCGAGGGCGGCGTCCCGGTCGAACACCTGACTGGTCGGGTTCGCCGGCGAATTCAGGACGACCGCAGCGGTGTCCTCGGAGATGGCGTCGCGGACGACATCCACGTCAAGCGCGTATCCCGCGTCCTCATCGAGCGGGACGTTGACCGGCGTCGCGTCCGCAAGCTTCGCTTGCGCCTCGTAGTTCGGATAGACTGGCGACGGGATGACGACTTCCTCGCCGTCTTCGGCGGTCGCGAGCAGCGCCAGGTGTAGTGCCTCCATCCCGCCAACCGTCGCCATGATTTCGGACTCGGGGTCGAAAGACACGCCGCGCTCGCGTTCAAACTTCGCCGCGACGGCCTCCCGGAACTCCAGCGTGCCGGCGTTCGGCGTGTAGTGCGTCTCGCCACGTCGGGCTGCCTCGGCGGCCGCGTCGACGATATGCCGGGGCGTGTCGAAGTCCGGCTCCCCAACCTCCAGCCGGACGAGGTCGCCGTCGTGTTGCTCCGCGCGGTCGAACATCATGCGGATGCGCGAGCGTTCGACGCCCCGCACCCGCTCCGTAACATCGGGCATGCTCGCATCGACACCACCCGATGGCTTACGGCTGGTGGTTCCGGCGACCTGTGACCTTTGCCAGTCCGCCGAATGCGGCGTGCGGAAATCGTGAATCCCAATCGAAGGGAAAGTGACAGATTACCCGCGAAGCGCGTCGACCGGTCGTTCGTTGGCCGCCTTCCACGCCGGGTAGAGCCCGCTCAGGAGACTCGCCGCGAGCGCGAAGCCGACGCCGTAGACGAGATACCGGGAGCTGTTCCACGCGAGCGCGCCCATCGGGTCACCGACCAGCGCCTCGAAGATGACGAAGCCGACGCCCAACGAGACGACCGCACCAGCGAGCCCGCCGACCAATCCGAGGAATCCTGCCTCCGTGAGGAGCATCCGGAGTACCTCCCCCCGCCGGATACCGACCGCTCGGAGGACGCCAATTTCCCCGCGACGCTCGATGGTACTCATCAACATGACGTTTAGAATCGCCACGCTCGCGACGACCAGCGAGATGGAGCCAATGCCCAACAGCGCGAGATTGAGCGTGTTCAGGAAGGAGTTTATCTGTTCGAGTGCGGTCGCGGACGTCGTGGCGCTTACCACTTGCTCGCGCTCGTTGAGGCGGTCGTCGACCGCGGCCGCGAGCGCTTGAGCCGCGTCACCGCCGTCGGCAATCAAAGTGACGCGGTCGTAGTACGGCTGGTCTGCGAGCGCGGACAACGGCAGGACGAGCGTGTTGCTCCCACCGCCGAAGCCGCCCGACGACGCGATGACGCCGCGAATCCGGTAGAGTTGGCCGCCGTACTCGACTGGGTCGCCGACTTCGAGACCGAGTTCGGTGGCGAGGTTGCTACTGACGACCGCACCGGATTCGAGGCGCTCCGGAATCTCGCCCGTGCCGGCGTCGTAGAGCGCGCTCGCCTGCGTCACCCCGGTGACGCTCGCACGGACCTCCTCGCCGTTCGCCGCCAGCCGCGTCTGGTCGCCCTTTATCGGAATCACCGCCGCGTCGGTCGAAACCTGCCGTATCTTCCGGACGTGCGTCTCGGTCAGTCCGTCCGGGTTGTCCTCGCCGGCCGTGACCGTGACCTCGTCCGCGAGCCCACCGAGGTTCTGCGTGGCCTGATACTGGAGGGCCGCCCCAGCCATTCCGAGCGACGCAATCGCGACGACACCGATAACGATGCCGAGCGCGGCCAGCGCCGTGCGGACGCGGTTGCGTCCGAGATTCCGCCACGCCATCAACACGCTCGGATACTGCCGGAGGAGGTCGGGCGGGCTCACTGTATCACTCCGTCCACAAGGCGGACGACGCGGTCGGCGTACGCTTCCAGTTGCTCGTCGTGAGTGACCGAGACGATAGCGATGTTCTCGACTTCCTTCAGGCGCGTCAGCTCGTCGAGAATCTTCGCGCCCGTGTCCTGGTCGAGGTTCCCGGTGGGCTCGTCCGCGATGAGGAGGTCGGGCTCGTTGATGAGCGCCCGCGCGATGGCGACTCGCTGTCGCTGCCCGCCGGAGAGTTGGTCAGGCGTGTGTTCGAGGCGGTCACCGAGACCAACGCGTTCGAGCAGGTCGATTGCGCGGTCGTGGCGGTCGACCGACGTGTCCCACATCGAGGGAAGTTCGACGTTCTCGACGGCGGTGAGCATCGGCAGCAAGTGGAACGCCTGGAAGACGAATCCGATGCTCGACCGGCGTTTCTCGGTGAGTTGGTCGCTGGTGTAGTCGGTGACGTCCTCGCCCTCGATGTGAACCGTCCCTTCGGTTGGCGTGTCGAGCAAGCCGATAATGTTCATCATCGTACTCTTACCCGACCCCGAGGGACCGATGACCGTGACCATCTCACCCCGGTCGACGTGGATACTGACGCCCTTCAGCGCCTCCACAGTCTCCCCACCGCTGTCGTAGCGCTTCACGACGTCTGCGAGTTCGACGACCCTCATCTGCGCCATCGATACACCGCTACACCGCCGACGATTAACGCGAGAAGCGCGCCGATGCCGAGCAACGGCAGACCGCCCGACGACCCCGAGCCGCCGGAGCCACCGTTCTCTCCGGCCGCAGAAGGCTGTGTGAGGTCGACAGTTGCGACCCGCGAGTGGCGCTCGCCGTTCACGGAGTAACTGATGTCGAGGGGGACGCGCTCGACGCCCTCAGTCACACTCGCAGTCACCTCGAAAGTCGCAAACTCGCTCGACTCGACCGCCCCGACGAAGTACTCGCCGTTCGGCGGAATCGGAGACACACCGTCGCGCTCACCGACAGAGACGAGTACGGACCCGACGTCCGCACTCCCGAGGTTCGCAGTGTCTCCGCTGATGCCGACCGTCGAGCCGTCGCGGGTGAAGTCGACGCCGGTGAGTGAGATTTCCGAAATCGCCTGCGGCGAGTACCGAATCGTTCGTTCGGCGCTACGACGCTCGCCGGCGGCAGTGTATTCGGCCGCAATCGTCACTTCTCCCGCGGGAATACTCGTGCCGTCGAGCGTGACCGCCCGGGTTCCCTCAGCCGGCACGTCCTCGCTGAGTGCACGGGCAACGACCTCGCCGTCACTGAGCGCACGCACCTCGACGTCGCGGAGTTCCACGTTCCCGTACTCGGTGAGCGACGCGCGAATGGCCGACGAGCCGTTCGCCATCGTCGGCGTCGCGGTCAACGCGGCGTCGACGTTACTCTCGGCCACGTCGACGGTCACGCTTCGGTCAGCGGTCCGCGTCACGCCCTCGCTCGTCTTGTAGGTCAGCGTCGCGTTGAGCGTCCGCTGGCCCGCCTCCGAGAACGTCACCTGGTACTGATTGATGACCTGTGAGCCGGACGCGATGGATGCACTCACGCGCTCGGGATTGTCGACCGTCGCGTCGCCGGCCAACTCTAGGCGGACGTTCGACAGCGTCGCGTCATCGCCGTTCGAGACGGAGACGTTCACCGTACTCTGCTGTCCCGCTACGAGGTCCGGCGTCGCGAACGAGATAGCCGCCTCGTCGGGCTCCTCAACGTCCACGTAGAGCGGGTAGTTGATGCGCTTGTAGTCGCCGTCGTCGTCCCGAACGACCACGTGGACCGTGAGCCGCCGCTCCCCGGGACCCCCGATACTCACGGTCAGCGGCACGTCGAGTGCCTGCCCGGCGGCTATCGCGCCGACGTTTTCGATACGGCCGTACTCCGTTGTGGACCCGGACTTCCGCACGTACACGTCGGTGACGTCGACGGAGCCGGAACTGCTCTCCAGATTCTCGATGGTCGTGGTCAGCGTGAACGGCTCCCCAGGCGCGGGCTGGTCGACGGACATCTCCACGGATTGGACGGCGACGTCCGTCTGGGCGGCGCTCCCGACGGCGACGACCGCACTCATCGAGGAGACGACCAGCACGCCGACGACTGCCAGTGCGACACTTCTTCTCACAGCTGTCCCCCCGTAACGGGCTGGCGAACACTCCGAGTGGCCTCCCCCCGGAAGCCACGCGCGGCCGCGCCGTCGGTCAGCGCAGTTTCACCGGTCTGTTCTCGCGGTATCACGTTTCCTTGGACGAAGCGCGGCAACTTAGGAGTAGTAGTTTGGCGAACCTTTCGTCGAGCCCGACACGCCTGCGCGAGCGAGTCGTCGGAAGTCGCTGCTGGAAGCGCAACCATCCTCCGGGCGCAGCGAGAAGACGGGGTATGCGTGATTCGAACCGCGAGTGGGTGTTCGCCGAGCGGCCCGAAGGCGAGCCGGACATGGACAGCTTCGAACTCCGCGAACGCGACGTGCCGAGCCCGAAACACGGCGAACTGCTCGTTCGCGTACGGTATCTCTCCGTCGACCCGTACATGCGGGGTCGGATGCGGGACGCCGAGTCGTACGCCGAGCCGTGGGACGTCGGTGACCCGATGGAGGGCGCTGTCGTCGGTGAAGTCGTCGAGAGCGAGAGCGACGCGTACGACGCTGGCGACTTCGTGACGGGCAACGGGACGTGGGCGGACTACAGCGTTCTCGGCGCCGACGAGGTCGCGCCCGTCGACCCGTCGATTGCGGACCCGGAAGCCTATCTGGGCGTCCTCGGAATGCCCGGGCGGACCGCGTACTTCGGGCTGCTCGAGGTTGGCGAGCCCAAGCCCGGCGACACGGTCGTCGTCTCCGGGGCAGCGGGCGCAGTCGGCTCCGTCGTCGGCCAAATCGCGAAACTCAACGGCTGCCGCGTCGTCGGGTTCGCAGGGACCGACGAGAAGGTCGCGTGGCTCACCGACGACCTCGGCTTCGACGCCGCAATCAACTACAAAGACGTCGACGACTACCGTAGTGCGCTCGACGACGCCGCACCCGGTGGCGTCGACGTCTACTTCGATAACGTCGGTGGCCCGATTACTGACGCCGTGTTCACGAAGCTGAATCTGGACGCTCGCGTCGCCGTCTGCGGCCAAATCGCACACTACAACGACGAGGATGTGCCGACTGGCCCGCGGAAGCTCCCGCAGCTCATCGCGCCGCGCGCGAAAGTGCAGGGACTGCTCGTCGGCGACTACGCCACCAGGTTCGGGGAGGCCAGCGAGCAACTCGGCGAGTGGGTTGCGACCGGTGAGCTTTCCCACCGGGAGACGGTCGTCGATGGCCTCGAAAACGCGCCTGACGCGTTCCTCGGCCTGTTCTCCGGGGACAACATCGGCAAGCAAGTCGTCGGCGTCTCCGCCCCGGAATCCGAGTAGCGCGGCACGCGGCCCGCGTCCCGATTAGTCGATGAATTCTTCGATGCGCGCGAGCGCTTCCTTGAGGTCGCCGAGCCCCGTGGCGTACGTGACGCGGAGGTGGTTCTCGCCGCCGGTGCCGAAGACGTCGCCCGGGACGACTGCGACGCCCTGTTCCTCGATGAGCGCTTCGGCGAACTCGTCGCTGTCGTCCCACGGGCACTCGGGGAAGACGTAGAACGCGCCCGACGCGGGGAAGCAGTCGATGCCCATCTCCTCGAAGCGCGAGAGCACGAAGTTGCGGCGGCGGTCGTACTGTTCGCGCATCTCCGCGACGTCGTCCTCGCAGTTGCGCAGCGCTTCGATGGCGGCGTGCTGGGCGGTCGTCGGCGCGGACAGCATCGTGTACTGATGGATGCGGTTCATCGACTCGATGGCCTCCGGCGGCGCGAGCGCGTAGCCCAGCCGCAGCCCCGTCATCGCGTACGCCTTCGAGAAGCCGTTGAACACGACCGTTCGCTCGCGCATTCCGGGCAGCGTCGCGATGGACGTGTGGTCGTGCTCGTAGGACAGCGCGGCGTAGATTTCGTCGGCGAACACGCGCAAGTCGTGCTCGCGGACGAACTCCGCAACCGGTTCCAGTTCCTCGCGGGTCATCGTCGCGCCGGTCGGATTGTTCGGGTAGCACAGCACCAGCGTGTCCGCGTCAGCGGCGCCCGACGCTTCGAGCACGTCGCGCGTAAGCTTGAATTCGTCCTCGCGGCGCGTCGGCACGTCGACGACCTCGGCGCCCGCGAGCCGCGCAGCCGGCACGTAAGAGAGGTACGATGGCTGGGCAACCGCGACCGTGTCGCCGGGGTCGTGGAACGCGCGGAACGCGAGGTCGACGGCTTCGCTTGCGCCGGCGGTGACCAGCACCTCCTCGTCGGCGTCGTAGTCGAGGTCGTAGCGCTCGTCGACGTGCGCGACGAGTTCCTCGCGGAGTTCGCGCAGCCCGCGGTTCGGCGTGTACGAGGTCTGTCCGCGCTCCAGCGACGTGATAGCCGCGTCGCGGGCCGCCCACGGCGGCGCGAAGTCAGGCTCACCGACGCCCAGCGAGATGATGTCGTCCTGCTCCTCGGCGAGCTCGAAGTACCGTCGGATGCCGCTCGGCGGAACGGTTTCGAGGCGTTCGGATTCCTCGAAGCTCATGGCGAGACCGAGAGCCGATCGTCGTCGTCGCCGTCCTCGAACTCCACGCCACCCTCCTTGTACGTCTCCATGATGTAGTGGGTGACCGTCTGCGTAATCTCGGGGACGGGCGCGACCTGCTCGCTGATGAAGTTCGACACCTCGCTCATCGAGTCACCTTCGACATCCATCGCGAAGTCGTAGTCGCCGCTGACCAGTCGCAACCCCTCCACTTCGGGGAACTTTGCGAGGCGCTCGGCGATGTCGTCGTAGCCCGTCTCGCGGTCGAGCGTGACGTTCAACTCGACTGACGCCCGCACGCGCTCGGGCTCGATTTGGTTCCGGTCGACGATGGCGCGATAGCCGCGAATGACGCCGTCGCTCTCCAACTCTCGAATTGTGGCTTCGACCTCCTCGACGTCGAGGCCGGTCTGTCGGGCTAGGTCTTCGTTGGAGTAACGCGCGTTCTCTCGCAACAACGGGAGTATCTTCTCGCGACTGCTCATAGGTACCATCCACGGCATCGCGACAAAAGGATTTCTCACCCACGGCAGATACTGACACGCGGCGACCGCGTCACCGCGAGTCACGCGACCCTACGGAGACGTACGACCGACTTACTCGCGGGAAACGCGCGAGTAACAATAGGGACGTGTAGGGAGAAACGAGTATGGACGATTCGACTCAGTCCACTCGAAATCCGACTTCTCGTCGTAACTTCCTCCGAATTGCCGCCGCTGCCGTCGGCACCGGTGCCGTCGCGTCACGGGCACGTGGTGCGACCCCGGAACAGTGGTTCGGTGCGTCCGGCTGGAACGCATTCCGGTCGGTGACGCAGGCCGGCGACGGTTACCTCCTGACCGGTATCCAGACGAACGCCGACAACGAGCAGGTGGGGTGGGCGGTACGCCTCGATGCCGACCTCGACACGGTCTGGGACCGGACGTATCAGTCCCCGCCGCACCTCGCCGAGACGGACACTGGCGAGGACCACGACGGCTTCGAGTTCGCAATTCCGGACGGTGACGGCGGCTTCCTCCTCGTCGGGTGGTGGCATACGCTCGGGTCCGACAGCCGATACGGCTGGCTGGTGCGAATCGACGGTCGCGGCCGCGTTCGATGGAGTCGCACGTACCGGCGGTCGAACGTGAACTCCTTCCGCGACGACTTCGCTGGCGGCGTACGCACCGACGATGGCTTCCTCCTCGTCGGGCGAACTATCGCCTCGGAGTTCCTCGACGACAGGTCCGGCGACGGCTGGGTGGTCGAAATCGCGGAGAACGGACGTATCCGGTGGCAGCGCGCGTACAACACCGAGAACGAGACGAACAACAGCTGGAACGACGACAACCGCCACGACGAATTCTCGGCCGTCGTCTCCGCGGGCAACGGCTACCTCGTTGTCGGCGAAGCCTCCCCGAACGGGCCGTCGGAATCGTCGCAAACCGCCGGCTGGGCGGTCCGGCTCGACGCCGACGGCGACGTCCAGTGGAGTCGCACGTACCAGTTGGACGGGAACACGAACAACGAGTTCCGTGACGTCGTCTCGACCGGCGACGGCTACGTGTTCGTGGGTGCCACGGGAGACTCCGAGTACGTCCGCCAACTGCACGACTATCGGAAGCGCGGCAGCGGCTGGGTCGTCGGGGTCGACGGCCGTGGCCGTGCCCAGTGGGAGAGCGAAGCCGGAAGCGGATTCCACGCGGTTGCCCCGAGTTCGAACGGCGTACTCGTGGCCGGCAAGCGGAATGGACGCGGATGGGCTGTCGAGTACGACGACGAGGGCGAACGAACGGGGACGACGGCCAGCGAATCAGCGTCCGAGAGCGCGTACACCGGCGTCACGCGAACGCCCGACGGCCACCTCCTCGTCGGATACGGCCGGCAGAACGGCGATACGAACGGGTTGCTCGCGACGGTCGAGGACTCCGACGACGATTCGGACGAGGAGCAGCTGTTAGAAATCGTGGCGACCGAGCGCGGCGACGTCAGATACCAGTTCACCGTCGACGGCACCGTCGAAGGCGTGCGGCTCGACGACCGCATCAAGGCCGAGAGCAACGACACGATTACGGAGAACGACGACGGCACGGTCACCGTCTCAGGGTTCACGGGGAACCCCGGCTACGGTGACGCGTTCCGGTTCACCGGCGACATCCAGTACTTCGAACACACGGGCGGCGACGCGGACTTCTTCGTTCGACTCGATGGCGACCGAGTCACGCCCGACGACCTGACCGACGACGACCGCGACACCCACCTCTTCGAAATCGTGGCGACCGAGTGGGGCGAAGTCGAGTACCGGTTCACGGTCGAGGGAACCGTCGAAAAAGTCCGACTGAACGGCCGCGTAAAAGCCGAGAGCAACGACGTCGTCACCCGCGACGGCAACACTGTGACCGTCGACGGCTACACCGGGAACGAAGGGTTCGGGGACGCGTTCCGATTCACCGGCCCAATGACCGACTTCGAACGCACCGGCGGCGATGCGGAGTTCTTCCTCCGACTCGACGGGCAACGGGTGTCTGTGGACGAGCTCCTCGACTGAGGCGCTCGTTTCCGTGTTCGGCTGTACACTTAACTGTCGCCGAGACAAACCACAAAATATGGTGTCTACTGGCGATTCCGCACCGCGATTCGAGGCGACGCTCGGAACGAGCGACCACGAGGATTTCGCGCTCGACAACCACCTCGGCGACGGCCCGGTCGTGTTGGCGTTCTTCCCGGGTGCGTTCACGCCGCCGTGCACGAACGAGATGGTCGCACTGCAGGACCACCTCAACGACTTCGAGGACGCGGGCACGACCGTCTTCGGCGTGAGCGCGGACTCGCCGTTCTCGCAGGGCGCGTTCCGCGAAGAGCACGACATCGAGTTCGACCTCGTCAGCGACATGGCCGGCGATGCGATTCGCGCGTACGACCTCGAGATGGACATCCCCGACCTCGGACTGTACGGCATCGCCAACCGCGCGGTGTTCGTGCTCGACGACGGCGGCAACGTCGTCTACTCGTGGGTCGCCGACGACCCCACAAACGAGCCCGACTACGACGCAGTCATCGACGCCGCCGAATCAGTATAGAAGAATTCACGCCGCTCACGCGGCGATTTCCTACGACGCGGTCTCGTTCGTCACTTCGACAGTTATCGTCTGCTCGTCCGGAATCGCATACGGCGTGCCGTCTTCGTCAACGACCCAGTCCAGACCGAACGTGACTGTGTTAGTCGCGTTGCCGTCAACGTCGACGCCACGTTCGCGCGCACGGGCCCCAAGCTCGCCGACGGTGACGGTGCCTTCGCTGGTGTTCCCGCCGAACGCGGCGGCGCTGGCGGTCGATTCGCGGTCCGACCAGCTCCCACTGCCTTCGCCGCGATTCGCGTCGATGTCGACGTGTGCGTGGAGGCTAACCGCCGGCTCGCCGGTCCGCTGGGCGCTCATCGACATCGCGCTGACGCCCTCAGTGAGTCCGGAGACCGTGACGTTCGTGGTCGACTCGTTGCCGACCGGCACGGTCAGCGAGTCGTTCTCGAGTGTGACGTTCAGCGGTTCGGCGGTCGACTTCCCGACGACGAGGCGCGTCGTTTCGGTCGCGCCGCCGTCGCGAGTGTCGACGCTCGCAACGCGGACGCGATAGAGGCCGGCGTCGAAGGCGTCGGCCGCCAGCGTGAATTTCTGGTCCCAGCGGCTGTAGCCGTCAGTCGGTGGGACTTCGTGCGTCGGCCCAAGGTCGATACGTGCGACCGGCCGGCTGTCGACGCGTTCGACACCAGCGAATCCGGGCGTGTCCGCGAAGGCGTCGCGGAGTACGTCGGCGTCAGCCACGCTGCCGCGGAACCGGTCGGCACTCACGTACACGGAGTAGTTCGACCGCTGGGTCGCAATCGACACGGTGGTCTCCGCGTCGCCGGTGGTCGCGTCGACGTACGTCGAATTCGTGTCGACGCGGAGGTCTTGGCGCTCAACCGCGAACGCCGCCGTCTCGTTCCCGGTTGCGGGCGTCAGGAGACCATTCTCGACTGCGAGCACGTCACCGGCGGCCGTTTCGACGACGTACTTGCCGGGAGAGAGCGTCGCGGAGTCGACGACTGCGTGGCCGTCTGCGTCGAGAGCGACGCGGCGTTCGACGTGGCGGTCGAAGTCGCTGTGTTCGCCGGGCACTGCGACGAGGTCGAGCGTGTCCGTAGTCGCGTTCGGGTACTCGAATCCGAGCGCCTGGCCGCGGTAGACCGACTCGTTGGACGTCGGTGTGACTTCCGCGTCGAAGGTCGTTCCAGCGCCCTCGTCGGGGAAGTCGACCGACAAGACGGTGCTCGACGCGTTCCGCTCGACGAAGTGCGTCGTCGCGACAGCCGCGCCGTCACCGCTACCGGTCACAGCAACGACGCGCGCCGTAGCAGCACGACTCGTCTGGAACTGCTCGGTGCCGTTTGTGGCGACGCCGACGAACCGTGCCGTGCTGTCGTCGCCCCACGGCGCGCGGTCCGAGCCGACGAGCACGACCCCGTCGTCGGGGTCGAGCACGCCGACGACGCGGGTCTGTTCACCGGTCTGGTAAACGCGACTCCACTCGGGGACACCGTCACCGTCGATTCGCGTGGCCCACGGCGTCGGGTTGAAACCGCCGAAGCCGGCGCGGTGCCAGCCAGCGAGGATTGCGCCGCCGTCGTCAGTCGGCGTCACGCCCACGACGCGGCCGGCGCTGGACTCGTCGTACGTCTCGTTGAGCACCGGGTCACCGGTCTCGTTGGTCCGAACGACCCACGGTGTGTCGATGTGCACGCTCCCGGCGAGGAGGAAGCCGTTCTCGGTCGTCCGCAATGCGGTCGGGGTGGCTTCAACGCCGTACGTGTGTTCGAGCGTCACGTTGCCAGCGTCGTCGTAGCGGGCGAGACGTACACCGCTCTCACCGCGAGAGTAGGCAACAGCCACGCCGTCGTCGGTCTGTGCAAGAGCGACGCCGCGCGCGACGTAGCCGGTGGTATTCAGCGAGTCCGCCCACTGCCGGTCGCCGTCGGGCCCGATTCGCACGAGCGCGACGCTAGTCTCCGGAGGCCGGGACGCGTTGTCGAGAACGCGCCGCTCGGTCCGAATCGCGTACGCGCCGCCGTCGCTGGCGGGCGCGATGGCCGCGATGCCCGACCGGTTCGTGGACGTGTACTCGTACGTCCAGTTCGTCGTGCCGTCCGCGCCAACCTGAAGGATGGTCGCGTTGGCTGCGCGAAACCCGGTTGTTCCGGCGACGAGCGTTCCACCGTCGGCGCTCTCGGCGAGCGCGGCGACGGCGAAGCGGTCGGCTGCGTAGTTCGCGACGGCGTCGCCCACGCCGGGCGCGTCGTCGGTGTCGTTCGACTCGGTCGGAGTGCTCGTGCCGTTCCCGGCCTCGTCAGGCTGGCCATCGGAGACCGTCACGGTCGGCTCGTCGCCACTATCCATCGGCCCGGCGACGCAGCCGGCCGTGAGGAGGACTGTGGCGACGAGCATGCACGCGAGGACCAATCGACGCTGCATGCAACGGTGGCGTCGTAGCCCCGCCACCAATAGGTTTCGTTCGAGGTTAGGGCGTGACGACGAGCTTCCCGAGGAAGCTCTCGGTGAGCACGTCGCGCTGGGCGTCGGCCGCGTCTTCAAGGTCGTACGTCTCCGCGATTTCGACGGAGAGCTCATTGGTGTGCATGAGATGAGCGACGCCGCGAAGCGGCACGCGCAGGTCCGGCGTGTTGAACATACTCATGAACTGATAGGTTATGTCCTTCTTGCGCGCCGCGGTGTCGTTCGTGAACCCAGGGTCGGGACTGTTCTCGCCGATGCCAATGACGCGGGCGTTCTGCGCAGCGACGTCCGCGTCGAACTGGAGGTAGTCGTCGAGACGGTGGTCGAGGACGACGTCCACGCCGCCGTCAGACGCCGACAGCACCGCGTCTTCGAGGTCGTGGCGGGTGTAGTCAAGCACCGTGTCGGCGCCGAGTGCGCTGACGTCGTCGTGGTACTCGGGGCGTGCCGTCGTGAGTACGCGCGCGCTCACTGCATCCGCAATCTGGACGGCGGCGTGGCCGACACCGCCGGAACCACCGTGGACGAGCGCGTATTCCGCGGGGTCGAGAGCAGCGTGGTCGACGAGCGCACGCCACGCCGTGACGGCCGCGACGCCCGCTGCCCCAGCCTCAACGAAATCCGCGCCGTCCGGAAGCGCGACAGTGCGGTCGGTCGGCACTGTGGCGTACTCGGCGTACGAGCCCTGATTGGCCGTGTTCCCGATGCCCGTGCCGTAGACCCGGTCGCCGACCTCGAAGTTCTCGACGCCGTCGCCGACCTTCGCGACAGTGCCGGCGTAGTCGACCCCGGGTGTGAACGGGAGCGACACCGGCGTGTACGTCCCCTCACGATAGTACGTGTCTACGGGATTGACGCCCGCGGCCGCCACTTCAATCAAAAGTTCGCCCGCGTCGGGCGTTGGTCGGTCGATGTCTTCGACGCGCAGAACGTCCGGACCGCCGTGTTCTTGTAAGCGGACTGCTCGCATACTGCACGGCACAACGTACGGGAGGATAAGACTACGGCCTCCGGCGGCCCCAGTGGCAAGCCAGGGCTGCTGCGCGTAGGCTTAAGTTCCAGACGCCGCGTACGCAACGTATGCGCGCAGCAGTCCTACAGGAGTACGGCGAATCGTTGGTCGTCGAGGAGGTGCCCGATCCCGAGCCGGACCCGCACGGCGTCGTCGTCTCGGTCGAAGCGTGTGGCATCTGCCGCAGCGACTGGCACGCCTGGAAGGGGCACGGCGAGTGGGCCGACGACCAGGTCGACCGCGGGCAGATTCTCGGCCACGAACCCGCAGGCACCGTTGTCGAAGTTGGCGACGACGTGGACAGCGTCGCGGTCGGCGACCGCGTCGCCGTTCCCTTCAATCTCGGCGAGGGAACGTGTCCGCAGTGTCGGCGCGGTCACGGGAACGTCTGCGAGGACGGGTACGCGCTCGGCTTCGAGCACGACGCGCAGGGTGCGTTCGCCGAGCGCGTCCACGTGCCGCACGCGGACTTCAACGCGACTGTCGTTCCCGAGGACGTGCCGATGGAGGCGGTGGCGGCGCTTGGCTGTCGGTACGCCACAGCGTTCCACGCGCTCGCGCACCGCGCGGACGTCGCGGGCGGCGACTGGGTCGCCGTCCACGGCTGCGGCGGCCTCGGGCTCGCGGGCGTTCAGATTGCGACCGCGCTCGGCGCCGGCGTGGTCGCCGTCGACGTGCGCGAGGAACCGCTCGCGTTAGCCGAGCAAGTCGGCGCCGCAGAGACCGTGCGCTCAGACCGCGTCGAGTCGGTGCCCGAACGCATCGCAGAGTTGACCGACGGTGGCGCGCACGTCTCAATGGACGCCCTCGGCCGGGCGGAGACGTGCCGGAACAGCGTCGACTGCCTCCGCACGCGCGGCACGCACGTCCAAGTCGGTCTAACGACCGAAGCCGAGAAGGGCGAGGTCTCGCTCCCCGTCGACGAAATCACGCGCTGGGACGTCTCCGTGCTCGGGTCGCGGGGGATGCCACCGTCGCGGTACGACGAGCTCCTGCGGATGATTTCCTCGGGACGCCTCCAGCCCGGCAAACTCGTCACCGAACGGGTCGGGCTCGAAGCCGTCTCCGACCGGCTGGCGGCGATGACCGACTACGAAACCAGCGGCATCGAACTCGTCACGAAGTTCTAGGCAGCGGGCTTGCCGCTTGCCGCACGCTTTTTCGGCTAGTGGACGTATCGCCGAACGGATATGAGTGACTCCGACGACGGGCTCGGGTTCGTCCAGTTCGGCGACACCGGCCTCCAGACCAGCGAGCTGCAGTTCGGGACGTGGCGATTCGGCAAAGAAACCGAGGAAGGCAACGTCGAAATCGGCGAGAAGCGCGCGAAGACACTCCTGGACGCGTACGCCGACGCGGGCGGGCGCTACATCGACACGGCGGACGTCTATGGCGGCGGGAAAAGCGAGGAGTGGATTGGCGACTGGCTCGCCGACCGCGACCGCGAGCGCTACACCATCGCGTCCAAGATTTACTGGCAGATTCGGGAGGGCGACCCGAACAGCCGCGGGAACAACCGGAAGAACATCCGGGACCGCGTGGACGCCATCCTCGACCGCCTCGGCACGGACTACATCGACGTGCTGTACATCCACCGGTGGGACGACCAGACGCCGACCCGGGAGCTGATGCGGACGCTGAACGGCCTCGTCGAGGCCGGGAAGGTCCACTACATCGGCGCATCGACACTGCGCCCGAACGCGTGGAAGGTCGCGCAGGCGAACGAGCTCGCGCGCAGCGAGGGCTGGGAGCCGTTCACCGTCGTCCAGCCGCGGTACAACCTCGTCGACCGCGAAATCGAGGGAGATTACCTGGAGATGGCGCGCAGCGAGGGACTAGCGGTCTGCCCGTGGAGCCCACTCGGCCAGGGCTTCCTCACCGGGAAGTACGACCGCGAGGACGGCCTCACTGGCGAGTCCCGCGCGAGCGAATCCTCGCGCTGGGAGGAGAACTACCTCACCGAGGAGAACTTCGACCTCCACGACGTGCTCGACGAGGTCGCCGACGAGGTCGACGCGTCGCCCGCACAGGTCGCGCTCGCGTGGCTGACGCACCGCGACGGCGTCACCGCTCCCATCGTCGGCGCGCGTACCGTCGACCAACTGGAGGAGAATCTCGCGGCCGCGGCCATCGACCTCTCCGACGAGCAGGTCGACCGACTCACCGAGGCCAAGGAAGGCCCGTACGACGGGCTCTAAATTCGGCGACTCGCGGACGCTACCGAGTTATTTTCCGAAACGACGTCTTCTTCTCGGATATGTTTGGTTAATCGTGGCGTAGAAAACACTATTACGGCTGTATATGTATTCTAATTCGTAGGATTGGACCCGGTTAAGGACATTTATGGAATGTAATAGTGGACGCTCGTCGAATGAAATTCTATACGAGTCTGTCGAGGTGGGCGCCCCGTGAAGCGCTCGCTGGATACGCCGCTGCGCGCGGTCGTCCGTCGCCAACTCCTCCGCCAGCTGCTGCGCCCCGTCGCAGCGTTCGCCGTGGTCGTCGCGGTCGGGGTCGCGGGGTTCAGCTCGCTGGGCGGCATCGGCGTCGTCGACGCGCTGTTCTGGTTACTGGATCCCACCAGCATCGAACTCCACTTCGAGGCCCACGACGGCCCCGAGACGCTCGTGAAGGCGTACGCCGTAGTCGTGCTCTCCGGCCTCGTCGTCGCCGGTCTCTGGATTGGTGAGACCGTGCTATCGGCGGCGTTCGGCGGCCAAATCCAAACGGAACTCAAACACATGCAAATCGAGCAAGCAGTCGCGGACCTCCGCGGCCACGTCATCATCTGCGGGTACGGTACCTTCGGGAAAACCATCGCGCGGGCGCTCCAAGAGACCGACAGGGACGTCGTCGTCATCGAGTCACAGGACGCCGAGTTCCAGCGCGCACTCGACGACGACCTGCTCGCGATTCAAGGCGACGCCCGCCACGAGGAAGCGCTAACGGACGCGGGCGTCGAGCGCGCCGGCGTCGTCGTTGGCGCCATCGACGACTCGACCGCGAACATCCAGATTGCGATGAACGCCAGCCAAATCGCGCCGACCGTCCGGCTCGTCGTGCGCGTCGGCGACGAGACCTACGAGCAACTCGCACGCCGCGCCGGCGCCGACCGCGTCATCATCCCAGAGGTCGCCAGCGCCGAACAGGTCACATCGACGCTCTAGTAGCCGGTGCCGAGGTAGGTGTGAATCGCCTCGCCGGATTCGAGTTCGTCGACGAACGCGATTGCGAAGTCCTCCATCGAGATGTAGCTCTCACCGTCCTCGTCAGCGACGAGCTCGCCCTCCGCGGTCCGGTACTCGCCAGTCCGCTCACCGGGTTCGATAAGCGCCGCAGGCGCGACGTACGTCCAGTCGAGGTCGTCAGCCTCCTCAAACACCTCGTACGCCTCAATGGCCGCACGGGCGACGGGCTTCCACTCGTCGGGAAAGTCCTCGGTTTCGATGAGGCGCGTGTCGGGACCGACGTACAGACCGCCCGCGCCACCCGTCCACACGAGCCGCTGGACGTCCGCGTCTCGCATTCCCGCAACGACGGCTTCCGCCATCTCGACGAGTCCCCCAGGACCCGCATCCTCGCTGGGACCGATCGCGGACGCGACTGCGTCGTGGCCCTCCGCAAGATCCGCGATGTCAACCTCGTTGGTGGCGTCGCCGGCCACCGTATGGAACTCGGGATGGTCAACGCCGTCGACGTGACCGCTCCGGGAGACACCAGTGACCTTGTGGCCGCGGTCGAGTAGTTCCTTCGCGATTCGCTGGCCGATTCGACCGCTCGCGCCAAGGAGGAGTACGTCCATGTCAGACTCGATATTGCTCAGTGAACGACATAGGGTTTTGTGAAGGGGCACTCTCCGGAAGCACTCGGCGACGAGCGGCCAACCAAATCGCAAGAACAAGCTTTGGTGTTAC
>CAXREU010000059.1:0-8558 GCA_964229715.1 Halobacterium sp. | reverse complement strand
GCGGCCGCAACGAGGCCGCCCGCCCGCCACGAGGGTTTCCCGGCCAACGGGGCACGCCGCCCACGGATGAGGTCGGTCGTTAGTGTCGCGGGCGTACATTACGACCTTTTGCAGCGCTCGCTACGCTCGCTTGCAAAAGCTCGGCCAAAAGCACTCCTCACTCCAGCGCGCCTTCGACGCTTAGTCGCTCGTCGGCCTCGCGCTCACATCCGTTCGCGCGAGTGAATCGGCGACCTACCGGGTCCTCCGCGATAGCAAGCTCTCGTTCGCTTCGCTCACGAGGACTTCGGACCGCTCGGTCGCCGAACAACTGCCGATTTCAGTTCCGCCGAGCCGACTAGTAGATTGTCGCCCGGGAGTGGCGCGCGTACATTTTCGACACCCGAAGGAGTCGGCGCTATCGAACTGCTCTGACTCGACGCGCTGGGTCGCCACTCCAGCGCTCGTGGACGCGCTCACTCGCAGCAATACTGATGTTACTGCCGAACGACTCCGCTAGTAGCACTGGCTCGTCCGGTCGGGCCGTCACAACGAGCATGAGTGAGCGTACTGAAACCGCGGACGTAGTCGTCGTCGGCTGCGGTCCCGGCGGTGCCGTCCTCGCGTACCTTCTGGCGCGGAGCGGCGTCGACGTCGCGCTCGTCGAGCGAGCCGCGACGTTCGAGCGCGAGTATCGGGGGTTTGGCTGGAACCCCGGTGTGATTCGGCTGTTCGACGAAATGGACCTCCTCGACGACGTACTCGAATTGGCGCACGAAACCGTCACCGAGGGCGCGTTCTCGCTGTACGGCGAGGCGGTCACGGTGCTGGACTTCGACTCGCTCGACACGACGCATCCGTACGCGCTGATGATGGAGCAGCCGGCGCTCCTCGACCGCCTCGTCGACCGCGCCGGCGGCTACGACGGCTTCGCGTTTCACGCCGCGACCACCGTCACGGACGTCCGTACGAACGCGGTGACCGGGCGCCGCGAGGTGACGGCCCGCGACCGGGACGCCGGCGAGGACGTCACGTTCGAGACGCAGTGCGTTGTCGGCGCGGACGGCCGCTACTCGACCGTCCGCGCCAGTGCCGGCATCGACCCGGGGGAGTTCGAGTCGCCCATCGACCTCGTGTGGTTCAAGCTCCCCCGCGACGCCGTCGATACCCCGACGCAGGGGCGAATCGACCGCAATGGCGTCCTCGTGTACTTCGGTCTCGGTGGCGGCGACGTGCAGGTCGGGTACCCCGTGCGGAGCGGCGAGTGGCCCGCAATCCGGGACGCCGGGTTCGGTGCGTTCCGAGCCCGGGTCGGTGAAATCGACCCGCAGGTCGGCTCGGCGATGGGCGCGCATCTGGACGGGTTCCGCGACACCACCCTCCTCGATGTCGCGCCCGGTATCGCGGATACGTGGACGCTGGACGGGCTGGTGCTGCTCGGCGACGCCGCACACACCGCGAGCCCCATCGGCGCGCAAGGCAACCCCCTGGCCGTGGAGGACGCGGTCGTCGCGCACGACCTCCTCGTCCCGGCGCTCGCCGACGCGGACGGCGTGCTCGCAGGCGAGCGCCTCCGCGAGCTCGAGGTGCGACGGCGCGCGCACGTCGAACGGGTCATCTCGCTCCAGCGGCGCGCCGCCGCCAATCTCGCGTTCTGGCTCGACTACGGCAGCGACGTCCCGCCCGTACTCGTTCGCGGCGCGGCGAAGACGGCGCGCTGGATACTCCCTCGTTCGAAGGCGCTGCAGCGCCGGGTTGAAGCGTTCGCGCTCGGCGACCGGTCGGTCTCGGTCGCTCGGTCTCATTTCGTCGACTGACCCGTCTCGAACAGCGACGTGCCGGCAGTCCCGCGCTGGCGGCGCTCGCCGCCACAAGCCTCCCGTTCTCGGTGTTCTGGTTCGTCGGCGGCTGGCTGGCGTCGTTCGGTCTCGGCACCGTGGCGTTGGCGCTGTACAAGTACCCACGGACGGAGATGGAGCCAACGACGGTCGTCGAAGTGCTCGCGGACCCGTACGCCTCGCCCGTCCGCGGCCGCCTCGTCGAATTCGAGGGCGAACTCGTCGGACGCGGCGTCGCCGGCTACGTGTTCTCCGAGGACGTCCTCTTCCAGGAGGAGACGGGGCTGATGTTGCTGGAGTACGAGAGCTGGCTGCCGTGGGTCGGCAACCTCCTGTTCCCGCTGCGGCGCATCCCGAAGCTCGTCGGCGAGCGCGCCACCGTCGAGGGCTGGTACTTCCGGGGGCGTGAGCAGTGGACGGGACTGCGGCGACTCCACGTCGGCGACGAGACAATCGGTGGGTTCGTCCACCTCGGCGGCCTCGTCAGCGGCGGCTTCTTCGTCGGCGTCGTCGTCGCGGCCGTCGGGTTCGTGGCGTAGCACCGTACGCCGCTTCGGTCGTGCCGACTCGCGGGATGGAAACGCCTTTTCGCCGCCCGCCCCTACGGCGCGTATGGACTACGAAGCCGTTGCGGACCTCGGGCCGGACCGCCGCCGCGCGCTGTTCGAGCGCACGGCGGGCGTGGAGTCGGTCCGGTCGACGGTCCGGGACATCGTCGAGCGCGTACGAGAGGAAGGCGACGTGGCGCTGCGCCAGTACGCCAGCGAGTTCGACGACGTGGAACTCGGGAACGTCGACGTCACGGACGAGGCCGAGCGCGCGTACGAGGAACTCGATGAGGAGACCCGGGAGGCCATCGAGGCGGCCGCCGCGAACGTCCGGGAGTTCCACGAGGCACAGGTGCCCGACGACTGGCGGCGGGAGTTCTCCGAGGGCCGCGAACTCGGCCGCCGGTTCCGCCCAATCGAGCGCGTCGGCGTGTACGCGCCCGGCGGCACCGCAGCCTACCCGTCGTCGGTGTTGATGGGCGTAATTCCCGCGAAGGTCGCGGGCGTCGAACAGGTCGCGGTCGCGACGCCGCCCGCGGAGGAACTGAACCCCGTGACGATGGCGGCGATGCACGTCGCGGGTGTGGACCGCGTGTACGCATCCGGCGGCGCACAGGCCGTCGCGGCGCTGGCGTACGGCACCGAGACCGTGGACCGCGTGCAGAAAATCGTCGGGCCGGGCAACAAGTTCGTCACCGCGGCGAAAGCCGAAGTGCGGGGCGACGTGGACATCGACTTCCTCGCCGGCCCCTCCGAGCTACTGGTCGTCGCCGACGAAACCGCCGACCCCGGCTACGTCGCCGCGGACGTACTCGCGCAGGCCGAGCACGACCCCGACTCCAGCGTCGTCGTCGTCACCGACGACGAGGCGACCGCCGACGCGGTCTGCGAGGAAATCGAGACAAGAATCGACGACCGCGAGCGCACGGAGACGATTCGGGCGGCGCTCGACAACGACGCCAGCGGCGTGTTCGTCGCGCGCTCGATGAGCGAGGGCGTGTTGTTCGCCGAGGAGTACGCCGCCGAACACCTCTCGATTCAGGCGGAGAACGACGAGGAACTCCTGGACCGCATCGACTCCGCGGGCTCGGTGTTCCTCGGGCCGTACGCGCCAGTGGCGGCGGGCGACTACGCTACCGGGACGAACCACGTGCTCCCGACGAACGGGAAGGCGAAGGTCGCCGGTGGGCTCTCCGTGGACACCTTCCTCCGGTCGACGACCGTCCAGCGCCTCGACGAGGGCGCGCTCGCGGACCTCCGGGAGACGGTGACGACGCTCGCGGAGGCGGAAGGCCTCGACGCGCACGCGGCCAGCGTGGACGCGCGCTTCGAGAACGACTCCTAACCGGTCGCGGCGGCCCTGTGGGGTGGCACCACGCTTATGACTGCGGCCCCCGAACGTATTCGACATGAGCGCGACCGTCGAGAACGGGGACGGAGACACGGTGGTCACCGCCACGGAGCCCGCGGCCGAGCAGGCCCGCGAGCTCATGGAGGGCGAAGACATGGACGTCTCGGAGGCCGGCCTGCGGCTGTACGTCCAGCAGGGCGGCTGCGCGGGGCTCTCCTACGGGATGCGCTTCGAACCCGAGCCCGAGCCCGAGGACCAGATTTTCGAGAGCAACGGCATCCGGTTGTTCGTCGACCAGTCGAGTCTGAACTACGTCGGTGGCAGCCAGCTCGCCTTCGAGGGCGGCCTGCAGGGCGCTGGCTTCCACGTCCAGAATCCGAACGTCGAAAGCGAGTGTGGCTGCGGCGAGTCCTTCCGGACGTAGCGCTATCCTTCGAGTTCGAACGCGATTTCGACTTCGACCTGGTACTGCCGATTCTCGACGCTGGCGATTTCGACGCCCTGTTCGACGACTTCCGCCCACTTCACGTTGTCCAGGGTGTCCTCCGCGCGGTCGATTGCGTCTTCGGCGGCGGCGTCGAAGCTCTCCTCGCTGGTCCCGATGAGTCGAATCTTCTTGTATACCATCGCCCGACAGTTTCCCGGCGAACCGGATAAAGTTACTCGCTAGACACGGGTCACTCGCCGGCCGCGTCCTCGATGTTGGCGCGGATGGCTGCGGTGACGTCGCCGAGGTACGCGGTCCCCCAGACGCCGACGACGACCGCGCCGACGGTGTTGAACGCGAGGTCGAGCGTGACGTCGTCGACGCCGTAGATGGTGAGCACGCTCGCGCCGACGGCGTCGCCGAGCGTCCACGCGGCGTACTCCAGGATCTCCCAGAGCACGCCCAGCGCCATCACGAACAGGACGACGAAGACGAACGTGAACTTCGGCGGGAACGCGACGTCGTCGTGGTGTTCGTCGAGCGCGCGCACGGTGGCGTAGCCGGCCGCGGCGACCACCGTCGAGGAGAGGAAGTGCGTGAGGTGGTCCCACCAGATTGGCGGGTTCGGCCCGTAGAACTGGTCGGTGACGCCGGGGACGCCGAGCGTGCCGAGCACGTGCAGGAACACCGCGGTCGTAATCCAGAGCGTGAGCCCGGCGTCCATCGGGATGCTGTAGTCGCGTTCGAGCACCGCGGGGAGGTGCGTGACTGCGAGCGCGGCGGCGGCGTTGACGGTGACGGCGACGTTCCACGTGAGGACGCCGACGGCTGTGAACGCTGCGAGCCCGAGTTGCATGCCGCGCGTCGCCTGCCGTTGGCGGCGCTCGGAGATGCCGAGGCGGTCGCGGAGTTTCACTCGACGACCACCTCCAGTTCTGCGGGGAGCCGGAGGCTGGCGTCCGCGCGCCGCCGGAAGTACCAGACGAACACCGCCGCGGCGAGCACGCCCGCGACGGTCGCCGCGACGAAGTCTTGGACGAGCCCGGTCACGGCAGCCTGCTCCTGTGCGGCCGTCAGCGGCGGCTGCGTAGGTAGGACGAACGCGGTACCGAGTGTCAGGTCCGAGAGCCACCCGAGCACCGCGAGGAAGCCCGCCGTCGCCATCGTCGCGACGACGACGAAGACGACCGAGAACCAGTTCGCGAGGCGGACGCGCGTGAACACGTCGAGTTCGACGGCGACGACGAGCGCGAGCGCGGCGACCCCGACGTAGGTCGCGAGGTCGTTGGTCAGCCCTGGGGCGGCGAGCGCCCGGCCGACGGTGGGGAGCGCGGCGAGCGCGAGCACCTCCCACGGGAGCATCGCGCGCGCGTCGCCGAACGCCAGCGGCGGGAGGACGGCGACTGCGGCCGTGACGAGCGCGAACACGACCCAGACGGGGTCACGGGGCACGCTCGCCGCGACTGACGCGACGACGACGGTGACGAGCAGCCACGACAGCGCGGCGTTCGCGCGCTCGGCTCGGACAAGCGCGGCGAGGCGTGAGTTGCGGGCCACAATTTCCTCTCGTGGCGCCCGCCTAACAAGTGCTGAGGCCGCGGCAGAACAGTTACGCGAGGCCCGTGGTGTACGCGACGCCGTACGCGAGCCCGGCGAGCGTGACCGCCGCCAGCCCGGTCACAACCGCGGTCGGCAGCGACGGCAGCGTGAGCGAGCGCTGGCGGAGCTTCGGTGCGGGGACGACGCCGACGAAGCAGACCGCGACGACGCTGAACACGAACTGGTAGGAGGCGTCGACGGTCGGCGGCGGCAACACGAGCACGGCGAGGGCGTACGCGGCGCCGAACGCCGCCCGCGAGTTCACGTGGTCGGTGAAGCGGTGGCCGGTGAGCCGGAGCGCGGCGGCGACGCCCAGCCAGATGGCGAACAACTCGACGCCGAACGCGCCCAGCAGGTGGACCGTCGGGTCGGCGGACAGCGCGACGCGACCGTCGAGGACGGCGACGTCGAGCGGGTAGAACAACTGCGGGGGTTCGCCCGTGAACAGGTCGCCGAACGGGTGGGTGAGGAGGCCGACGAGCGCGACTGCGAGCAGGCTGGTGCCGCGGACGCCGTAGGCGTGCGCGCCACGCGCGACGAGCCAGCCGCCGGCCGCGAACAGGCCGACGATGACCGCGGGGAGCGGGCCGGAGAACGCGGCGACGACGCCGACGAGCGCGGCGAGGGCTGCGGCAGCGACCTGGCGGTGCGTGGGCGCGAGCGCGAACGCGGCGGCCGCGGGCACGGCGACGACCAGCGAGTGCGTGACTGCGCGGTGGACGACCGTGGACGCTCCCCAGAACGACTGCGCGACGGCCATGGGGCTCGTCGGGTCGACGCTGACGAGGCCGACGAGGGCGTAAGCCATGTCGACGTCGGGGACGGCGGCGAACAGGCCGGCGGCGACGCCGAGCGCGAGCGCGCGCTCGCGAGACGCCCCGAATCGGACGGCAGCGAGCGCGACGACGCCGAACGCGAACGTCGCGTGCCCTACGAACATACGCGAAGTACACTATGAAGCGGGATAAGCCCGCGGGTGGCCCGCTAACAGGCAGCGTTCGCGCCTTACTCGGCCTTCTTCGTCCACTTCTTCTCGACGTCAGCGTTCGCGCGCACGACCGTGTCGTCGTCGACGCGGAAGCGGGTCTTCCGGAGCTCGATGGCGGTGACGACGCCGGTCACGTCCCCCGCGACGACCGTGTCGCCGGGGTTGAAGTCGGGGTCGCGCAGGAGGTAGATGCCGGCGACGGCGTCAGCGAGCATCCCCGAGAGCGCGTACGAGACGCCGAGCGCGAGGAAGCCGGAAGCGGTGCCGAGCGCCGCGGCGATTTCGGGGAGGCCGACCGCCGACAGGAACCCCAGCAGCGCGCCGAACCACAGGACAACCGAGGCGAGCGTCCCGCCGAGCTGGACGTAAATCGGTTGGCTGGGGTAGATTTTCCCCAGGACGACGCGGACGGCGATGGCGACGACGCGGATGAGAATCGCCGCGAGCACGAGGAAGACCAGCCCCGTGAGGACGCGCGGGAGCGCGCCGGCGACGTTGCCGACGAACTCGTCGACGGTGCTGTTCAGGAGGTCCGACAGCGACGACGGCGACTCTGGCTGCATACCGGCCCATCGAAGCCCGGGCACGTAACTCCTGTCGCTGGGGGGCGCCATGGTGCCGATTCCCGAACCTTCTTGCTAACGCCCGTCTGGGGTTCGCACATGACGGACGCGCCAGACGTCGGTGAGTTGTCGCCGCCGCAGCGAACGCTGATGGGGCCGGGGCCGAGTCCGGTCCACCCGCGCGTACTGAAAGCGATGAGTACGCCGCTGGTGGGCCACCTCGACCCGTCGTTCGTGGATATCATGGACGAGACCCAGGAACTGCTGCGGTACACGTTCCGCACGGACAACGAGTGGACGATTCCCGTTTCGGGGACCGGTTCCGCCGCGATGGAGGCCGCCATCGGCAACCTCACAGAGCCCGGAGACACGTTCCTCGCGCCGACGAACGGCTACTTCGGCGACCGCATGGCCGAGATGGCGCGGCGTGCCGGCGGCGACGTGGTGCGCGTGGACGCGCCGTGGGGCGAGCCGCTCCAGCCCGCGGACGTCGCGGACGCGTTCGCCGAGCACCAGCCCGACGTCTTCGGATTCGTGCACGCGGAGACGTCCACCGGCGCGAAGCAGACGAACGTTCCCGAACTCACGGACATCGCCCACGAGCACGACGCACTCGTGATTGCGGACACCGTGACGAGCCTCGGCGGCGTCGAACTCCGCGTCGACGAGTGGGGCATCGACGCGGCGTACTCCGGGCCGCAGAAGTGCCTGTCGTGTCCGCCGGGCGCGAGCCCGCTAACGCTGAACGACGACGCGATGGACAAGGTGCTCTCCCGCGAGGCGGACCCGCGGTCGTGGTACCTGGACCTCTCGCTTTTGGAGGGGTACTGGGGCGACGAGCGCGCGTACCACCACACGGCGCCCGTCTCGAACGTGTACGCGCTCCGCGAGGCGCTGCGGCTGGTCGCCGAGGAAGGCATCGAGTCGCGCTGGGCGCGCCACGAGCGCGTCGCGGGCGCGCGGAAGGCCGGCGTCGAAGCCATGGGGCTCGGCCTCAACCCCGAGGACGACTACTGGCTGCCGAGCCTGAACGCCGTGCGCGTCCCGGACGGCGTCGACGACGGCGAGGTCATCGACTACGTGCTCGACCACTACGACCTCGAAATCGCGTCCGGGCTCGGCGCCCTGGAGGGCGACGTGTTCCGCATCGGCTGTATGGGTCACGGCGCGCGCCCGGAGAACGTCACGCTCGTCGTCGCCGCGCTCGCAGACGCCTTCGACGCGCTCGGCGCGGACGTAGACGCGGCCGCCGGGCTCGCCGCTAC
>CAXREU010000058.1:0-14569 GCA_964229715.1 Halobacterium sp. | reverse complement strand
ACCGCGCGGAGACGACCACATCTCGACCGGGAGGTCGTAGTCCCGCGCGGCCTCCTGGGCCCGCCGGAACTCGGCGCGGAAGCCATCGGCTTCACGCTGTACGGCGGTTCGAACAACGAAATCGAGATGGCCGAGGAGTTCCGGCGGGCCCAGGAGGCCGCGCGGGACTACGACCTCCCGGTCGGGAGGTGGTCGTATCCGCGCGGTCAGGGCCTCAAAAACGACACGTCGCCGGACACCATCGCGTACGCGGCGCGCCAGGCGCTGGAACTCGGCGCTGACGTCGCGAAGGTGAAGTACCCGGGGAGCACGGACGCGATGTCGCACGCCGTCGACATGGCGGGGCCGACGGACGTCGTGATGTCCGGCGGGTCGAAGACCAGCGACCGCGACTTCCTCGAGAGCGTGAAGGGCGCCGTCGACGCCGGCGCGAAGGGGCTGGCGGTCGGGCGGAACGTCTGGCAGCGCGAGGAGCCCGAGCCGTTCCTCGACGCGCTCGAAGCGGTCATCTACGAGGAGACGAGCGTCGACGAAGCCCTCGAGCGAATCTGATGGTCGTCGAGGCAGTCTTCGACGTCGTCGCCGACGCCGCGCCCGAGATTCGCGACGGCCTCCCCGAGCGCCGCGCGAAGGCGGCGACCGAGAACGTCTCGGGCGACGTGCAACTGGAGGCGGACCTGTGGGCCGACGACCTGCTGTTCGAGCGGTTCGTCGACGTCGACGGCGTGAACTGGTACGCCAGCGAGGAGCGCGACGCCCTCGAAGTCGTCGGGGACGCCGACGACGGCTACGCGGTCGCCGTCGACCCACTAGACGGCTCCTCGAACGTGCAGTCGAACAATCCGTGCGGGACGGTCGTCGGCGTCTACGACGAGCGACTGCCGGCGTCCGGGCGGAGCCTCGTCGCCGCGGGGTTCGTGCTGTACGGCCCGATTACGACGATGACGATTGCTCGCGACGGCGACGTCACGGAGTACCTCGTCGAGGACGACGGGCACACGAGCCTCGGCCCGGTCGAGCTTCCCGACGACCCGGTCGTCTACGGGTTCGGCGGGCGCGTGCCGGACTGGACCGCCGACTTCGAGTCGTTCGTCCGCGACGTCGAGGACGAGCTGAAACTCCGCTACGGCGGCGCGATGATTGCAGACGTGAACCAGGTGTTGACGTACGGCGGCGTCTTCGGGTATCCGGGCCTACAGTCCCGGCCCGAAGGGAAGCTCCGGGCGCACTTCGAGTCGATGCCCATCGCGTTCGTCGTCGAGCAGGCCGGCGGCGCGTCCAGCGACGGCTCGCAGTCGCTGCTCGACGTCGAGCCCGAGACGCTCCACGAGCGCGTGCCGACGTTCGTCGGGAACCAGTCGATTATTGACGACCTCGAAGCCGCGCTACCGGACTGACTTTTACCGTCCAGTCCGTCGGCTCGGGTATGTGTGGCCGGTACGCGCTGTTCAGCGACCCGGAAGACCTCGCCGCGGAGTTCGGCTTGGACGACGCCAGCTACGAGGCGACCTACAACGCCGCGCCCTCCGAGGAGTTGCCCGTGCTCCTGGACGACGAGCCGACGGCGTTCTCGACGGCGCGCTGGGGACTCGTGCCGTCGTGGTCCGAGGGGCCGAAGGACGGCCCAGACCCCATCAACGCTCGCGCAGAGACGGTGACCGAGCGCCGGCTGTTCGCGGATGCGTACCGAGAGCGGCGGTGCCTGGTGCCCGCTGACGGCTTCTACGAGTGGACAGAGACTAGCGACGGCAAGCAGCCGTACTTCGTCTCCCGGGCCGACGGCCGGCCGCTGTTGCTGGCGGGGCTGTGGGAGACGTGGATACCCGAGCAGAAACAGACCGGGCTCGGCGAGTTTGGAAGTGGCGGTCCGAGCCGGGACGCCGAGCCGGTGCGGTCGTTCACCGTCGTCACGACCGAACCCAACGACTTCCTCGCGGACTACCACCACCGGATGGCGGTCGTGCTCGATGCCGAGTCGGGCGAACGGTGGCTGTCCGCCGACGACCCCAGTGACCTCCTCGAACCGAGCGATGTCGAACTGCAGGCGTGGCCGGTGTCGCAGGCGGTCAACAATCCGGCAAACGACCGACCGGAGCTCGTCGAGTCGGTCGCGTAGCCGCGCGGTGTCGGACAACTAGTGGGCCGGCGCGGCCGCTACGAAGCGTTCTGTCGGCGCTCCGGTAGCCGCCGGCGACCTGCCGGCGGCGTGGAGCATGTCAGAGGCACAGCCGGTGTTCGTACACCAGCACGCAACTGTCGATACGCGGAGACCTTCACCTTACCGCTTGCACACCTACTCAGAAATCGATGGGGGCTGATAATCCTGGCGGTTATTTATATACCTGGGGCCGGTAGCCGCTACTCGTTCGGTAACACCATGACCGAAGCCGACGACGCCGTCGCGTTGCTCGCCCGGCGCGCAGAGCTGTTGCGCACGCTCCGGGACGGTCCGCGCGCGAAGCAGAAGCTCGCGGCGACACAGTCGGTGTCTCGGTCGACCGTCGACCGCGCGGTGCGCACCCTCGAAGCGCACGGGTTCGTCGCCCGCAACGACGCCGTCTCGCTCACGCTCCGCGGGCGGCTGGCGCTAGACGCCTACGACGAGTTCGTCGGACTACTCGATGCGCTGGACGCCGCGGGCGAGTTGCTGGACGTGCTGCCGGCGGACGCGACAATCGACGCCGCACTGCTTCGCGGTGCGGACGTCGTGCAGTCGAACCCCATCGCGCCACAGCGCCCCTACCTCGCGTACCAGTCGGTCGTCGAGGACGCGACCGCGATTCGCGGCTTCGCACCGGCCGTCCTCGACGAGAACGTCCCACAGTTCCGCGACCGAATCGTGAACGGGGCGGCGCCCGTCGACCTCACGGTCGCGCCGGCGGCGCTTGACGAACTCGTCTCGTCGCACGCCGACGCCGTCGAGGACGCCCTCGACACCGGTCGGTTGACACTCCGGGAGGCGACCACGGTGCTCGACTACGGGCTCGTGCTCGTGGAGCAGTCCGAGCGAACGGTAGCCTGCGTCCTCGTCTTCGACGACTACGGGCTCGCCGGCGTCGTCGAGAACGACGAGCGCCACGCCGTCGAGTGGGCTGACAACGTCTACGAGCGAATTCAAGCAGCCGCCGAACTCCTGCACGGATAGCGGCGGTTCTGTGCTGAGCGACGGCTTCGACGAGTTCCGCCGGGCGAACGCCTTTGAGCCACGCGGCCGAGACCCCCCGTATGGAGTACACGACACTCGGCGACACTGGGCTGGAGGTCTCCCGCATCTGTCTCGGCTGCATGAGCTTCGGCTCCTCGGAGTGGCGACCGTGGGTGCTAGACGAGGAGGACGCGCGGCCCGTCATCGAGCGCGCCATCGAGTTGGGCGTGAACTTCTTCGACACGGCGAACATGTACTCCGAGGGCGAGAGCGAGCGCGTGCTCGGGAACGTGCTCGCGGACTACGACCGCGACGCGCAGGTCGTCGCGACGAAGGGGTACTTCAAGATGGACCCCGAGAACCCGAACTCCGGCGGGCTCTCGCGGAAGGCCATCGAGCAGGAGTTAGACAATTCGCTGGACCGCCTCGGAATGGAGACGGTGGACCTCTACCAGACGCACCGCTGGGACTACGACACGCCCATCGACGAGACGCTGGCGGCGCTCACGGACGCCGTGCGGCGCGGGAAGACGCGATACATCGGCGCGTCCTCGCAGTGGGCCCACCAGTTCGCGGACGCGCTGCACACCAGCGACCGCGAGGGCTACGAGCGGTTCGCGACGATGCAGAACCACTACAATCTCGTCTACCGGGAGGAGGAGCGCGAGATGCTGCCGCTCTGCGAGAAAGAGGGCATCGGCGTGATGCCGTGGTCGCCGATGGCGCGCGGCTACCTCACGCGACCCCACGAGGACGTGAAAGCCACCGAGCGCGGCGCCAGCGAGAAGCGCCTCTACGAGCACCCCTACCGGGAGGGCGGCGGCCCGGCAGTCAACGAGCGCGTGCAGGAGCTCGCCGACGAGAAGGACGTAAAGATGGCCCAAATCGCGCTCGCGTGGCTGTTCCACAAGGACCGCGTGGACGCGCCCATCGTCGGCACGTCCAGCGTCGAACACCTGGAGGATGCGGTCGAAGCCCTCGACATTGACCTCTCGGATTCGGAGATGGAGTACCTCGAGGAGCCCTACGAGCCGGTGCCGGTCTCGGGCCACGAGTGAGAATGCAGCCGGGGACGTACACGCTGGTCGTGGCACTCGCGGCGCCGGCGACCGTCGGGTTCGGCGCGCGCGGCGAGTACGACCTCGATGCGGGCTGGTACGCGTACACCGGCAGCGCGTTCGGCGCGGGCGGGCTCAAACGCGTCGAACGCCACCAGCGCCTCGCCCGCGGCGAGTCCGACGCCCGCCACTGGCACGTCGACTATCTGCTCGGGCACCTCGAATCACGCGTCCGGGAAGTCTACGTCACCGAGAACGAGGACGTCGAGTGCGAGACCGCATGCGCGCTGAACGAGGCTGCGATGCCCGTCGACGGCTTGGGCGCGTCGGACTGCGAGTGCTCCACGCACCTCGCGTTCAGTCCCAGTCGAGAAACAGTCGCCGGGCCCGCCGCCGCGCGTCACGACCGCCAGTTCTAGACCTTCACTCCACGACGGTCCACTCGGTCGGCGTGTCGGTGACGCCGCGCACGCGGACCTCGCGGTCGCCGTCGTCGGTCAGCCGGATGTCGACGACGCCGTCGAACAGCTGGCTGATGGTGTTGATGGTCTGGTCGTCGTGGCTCTCCGGGTCGACGGAGAACACGCCCAGCCAGCCCTGAGTCTGTATCTGACTCGTGAACACGTGGAGGAACCGGAAGAGGCGCTGGAGGTCGACGTACATGAGGAGGGGCGACAGCGAGTCGAAGCCAACGCGGAGGCGGTCGACGCCCGCGTCGCCGGCGCTGCGTGCGACCTCCGAGAACTCGATGCCCATCCCCGTCAGGTCGCCCGGCGAGGAGACGTAGTGGATGTTATCGCCGTTCGTAGCGCTGCCGCTCTGCGCGCTGACGCAGTCGATGACCCGGAGGAACCGGGGCTCCGTACCGACCGCGTCAGCGTACTCGGTGACCACTTCCTCGGCCGGGTCGCGGGAAGTCACGATGACCGAGCCGTCACCGTCGACCTCACCGCGCGCCAGCAGCGACAGGAGTAGGTCGCGCTTACCGGACATCGCCGGGCCGCTCAACAGGAGGTTCGTGCCGTCGTCGAACCCCGAAACGACCTCGGTGGGGAACACCCCGTCGACGTTGTACGTCATTTGTGCGGCGAAACCGACATCACTTCGGCCTGTTCCGCTGGCTGATAGTTGTACGGAGACACATAAGTATGTGCGGGATAGTGGTCCCTGCGCCGGTTTCAACCGCTACACGGCCGCCACACGAGGGCGCCGTGTCGCGCGTCCTCGGCGACGACGTTTCATTTCTAATATACGTCTCGCGTTTGGTCACGGCGGGCCCGCGTGCACGCCAGCAACCTCGTTGAACCGCGCGACGTCCGCATCCGCGCCAACCACGACGAGCGCGTCACCCTCGCGAATCCGAAAGTCGGCGTCGGGCTGGGAGATGACGTCGTCGTCGCGCTGGACCGCAACCACGGTACACCCAGTGCGAGCGCGGACGTCGGCCTCCGCGAGCGTCTTCCCGACGAGCGCCGGTGCCTCGGTGCGTACGACGTCGATTTGCTTGTCGAGGGCCATCACGTCCTCGTCGAGGATGGTCTGGGCGAGCATCCGGCCGGCGACGGTCGCCAGCGACAGCACGTAGTCCGCGCCCGCCGCGTACAGCTTCCGCGCGCTCTCGGCGTCGTTCGCCCGGCAGAGAATCTCCACGTGCTGGCTCTCCTCGCGGGCGACGAGCGTCGCAAACACCGTCGACGTGTCGTCGCCGAGCGCGAGCACGAGCGCGGTCGCGTCCTCGATGCCCGCGCTACGCAGCGTCCCGCCCTCCGTGGCGTCCCCGACGACGTCCACCCCGGGGCGGTCCTCAACGTCCACGACCGTCGTGTCGATGTCCGCTTCGTCGAGCACCTCACGGACGGTCGACCCGACCTCGCCGTACCCCGCAACGACGACGTGTTCGTCGCCCTGTTCGTCGGCGGGCACGAGCGTTCGCTCCTCGAAGACTTCGAGGTCGTCCCCGCGGCCGGCGACCAGCAACACGGTGTTGCGCGTGAGCTCGCGGTCGGGGTCCGGGGAACCGACGAACTCGCCGGCGAACCACGCGCCGACCGCGTTCACGCCGCCGGGTTCGAGCAGGTCGGCGTCAGCGAGCGTAGCGCCGTCGAGGTCGCTGCCGTACTGGATGGGCATCTCCACGACCTCGAAGTTCTCGCCGATTTCGACGGCGTCACCGAGCCGCGACGTGATGGTGTTGGTGACGTTGCGCGCGAGACTCCGGCCGAGAATCTCCCGCGGGCCGAGCACGCGGTCCGCGCCCGCGTACCGGAGGTACTCCGAAAGCGACGGGTCTTCCACGAAACACACCGTCTGGACGTCGGGCGCGAGGTCCCCGACGGTCAACGCGATGGTGGCGTTGCGCTCGTCGCTCTCGTCGAGGACGACCGTGCGGGCGTCCGCGACGTTCACGCGTTCGAGGCCGCGCTCGGTCTCCGGGTCGCCGTGGACCGCCCGCCAGCCGTCCTCGTACAGCGAGAGCGCGGTGTCGCGGTCGTCGGTGAGGACGACGTACTCGACGCCCTGCGCGTCCAGTTCGGCCGCGAGCGTCTCGTCGCGCGCGCCGAACCCGCAGATGACGACGTGGTCTTCGAGGTTGACGCTGCGCGGCGGCTCGACCTCCAGGCGGTCCTCTATCCACGGCACGACGAACAGCGGCAGCGTCAGGAAGATGAGGAAGACGCCGCTGAGCTGCATCACGACGACCGTAATCAGCATCACGTTCGACGTCCACGGCGCGTACTCGCCGTACCCCGTGGTGGTGAACGTCTGTCCGACGAACTGGAGCGCCTCCACGTAGGTGAGTTCGCGGCCCTCGAAGAGCGCCATCCCGTGCTTGAACGCGACGGTGTACGTCGCGGCGACGGCGGCGAGGAGGCCGGCGTACGCGAGCACGCGGCGCCCCTGTCTCGACATCGCTGTGAGGTACCCGCGCCCCCGACTTAAATCCCGAACGTTGAGATGGCTGGCCGCCGAGTCAGTGGACATGAGCGTCGTCTCCCTCGTCGTGCACGCCGCGCTCGGGATGTGGCTCGGCAGCATCGTCTTCTTCTCGTTCGTCGCCGCGCCCGCGCTGTTCGACGAGCTCGGCGAGGAGCGCGCCGGCGACGCGGTCAACGTCGTCTTCCCGCGCTACTACTCGTTCGGCATCTGGATGGGCGCAATCGTGCTCGTCGCGTGGGCGCTCGGCCCGACAGTCGCCAACATCGCCGAGCCGCCGCTGATTGCGGACGTCGGCGTCGTGGCGGCCTTCCTCGCGAACCTCTACGCGCGCTACCAGCTGATTCCGAAGATGGAGGCCGCCGGCGCCGACGCGTTCGCGCGCTACCACAAGCAGTCCGTCGGCCTGAACCTCGTCGCGCTCGTGGGGCTCGCCGCCGCGTTCGCCGTGCTCCACCTGTAGGTCACCGGCTGTTCGGCCGAATCGCTTTGGTTTCGAAGGCTCGACCGATTTCGTAGTTTACTTCCGAAGGGGAAACTCGCTTGAACGATTAGGCCGTACTCCTATCTAATGACAGAGCGCCGAATCCACATCGACGTCTCGGGGATGACGTGCGCGAACTGCGCGTCCACCGTGTCGGATGCGGTCACGGCCCTCGACGGCGTCCACGACGCCGACGTGAACTTCGCGACTGACGGCGGCACCGTCGAGTACGACCCCGACGAGGTGTCGCTGGCCGACATCTACGCGGCCATCGAGGACGCCGGCTACGACCCCGTCGACGACGACCGCACGATTTCGGTGACGGACATGTCGTGTGCGAACTGCGCGACCACCATCGAGGACGCGGTCGGCGACGTCCCGGGAGTTATCTCGGTGGACGCGAACTACGCCACCGACGAGGTCAGCGTCCGCTACAACCCCGCGGCCGTGGACTTCGACGACGTCTACGCAGCCATCGAAGAAGCGGGCTACACGCCCGTCCGCGAGGACAGCGGCGAGGACGGCGAGAGCACGGACGACGAACGAAGCGCCGCGGACGCCGCGCGTGAGGCCGAGACCCGCCGCCAGCGCAACCTCACGCTGTTCGGCGCGCTGCTATCCGTGCCGCTGCTGTTCTTCGTCGTGGAAACCCACCTCCTCGGCGGCGGCATCCTCCCGGAGACCGTCTTCGGCGCGCGCTTCGGCTGGGTGGAGTTCCTGCTCGCGACGCCGGTCTACGCCGTGCTCGGCCGAGAATTCCTGGAGAACTCCTACAAGGCGGTCGTGAAGAACCGGACCGCGAACATGGACGTGCTCATCGCGCTCGGCTCGACGACGGCGTACGCTTACTCCGTCGTCGCGCTGCTCGGTATCCTCCCGGAGGCGGGGCTGTACTTCGACACGGCCGCGCTCATCCTCGTGTTCATCACGCTCGGGAACTACCTCGAAGCGCGCTCGAAGAGCCAGGCCAGCGACGCGCTCCGGAAGCTCCTCGAGATGGAGGCCGACACCGCGACCGTCGTCCGCGAGGACGGCTCTGAGGAAGAAATCCCGCTCTCGGAGGTCGAGGTCGGCGACCGCATGAAGGTGCGGCCCGGCGAGAAGATTCCCACGGACGGCGTGGTTGTCGAGGGCGAGTCCGCGGTCGACGAGTCGATGGTGACCGGCGAATCAGTGCCGGTTTCGAAGGAGCCCGGCGACGAGATAGTGGGTTCCACGGTCAACGAGAACGGCGTGCTCGTCGTGGAGGCGACGAAGGTCGGCGAGGACACGGCCATCCAGCAAATCGTCCAGACGGTCAAGGAGGCCCAGTCCCGCCAACCCGAGATTCAGAACGTCGCCGACCGCATCTCCGCGTACTTCGTGCCCGCAGTCATCCTTAACGCCGTTTTCTGGGCGGTCGTCTGGTACGCGTTCCCCGACGCGCTCGCGGGCTTCGTCGGCGCGCTCCCGCTGTGGGGCGTCGTGGTCGGCGGGCCCGCAGCCGTTGGCGTCTTCGAGTTCAGCGTCGTCGTGTTCGCGTCCGCAGTGCTCATCGCGTGCCCCTGCGCGCTCGGGCTCGCGACGCCCGCGGCAACGATGGTCGGCACGAGCATCGGGGCGCAGAACGGCGTCCTGTTCAAGGGCGGCGACATCCTCGAACGCGTCCGCGACGTCGACACGGTGGTCTTCGACAAGACGGGGACGCTCACGACCGGCGAGATGGAGCTAACGGACGTCGTCGCCATCCCAGCCGGCGAGCACACGGCTCCGGACGGCGGTGAGCTCGCGGCGCCCGACTCCGAGGAGACCGTCGACGAGTCGTTCGTCCTGCGGATGGCGGCGGCCGCGGAATCCGGCAGCGAGCACCCGCTCGGTCAGGCAATCGTCGGGGGCGCCCGCGAGCGCGGCGTCGACATCGGCGACGCCGAGGAGTTCGAGAACGTCCCCGGACAGGGCGTGAGAGCCACCGTCGACGGGCGCGAGGTGCTCGTCGGCAACCGGAAGCTCCTCGAAGACGCGGGCGTCGACGTCGCGCCCGCCGAGAGCGAGATGGAGCGCCTCGAGCGCGAGGGGAAGACCGCGATGCTGGTCGCCGTCGACGGCCGCGTCGCGGGCGTCGTCGCGGACGCCGACACCGTCAAGGAGAGTTCCGCGCGCGCCGTCACCGAACTCCGCGAGCGCGGCGTCGCCGGCCACGTCATCCCGGGCGACAACGAGCGCACCGCGCGCGCCGTCGCCGAGCAGGTCGGCGTCGACCACGAGAACGTTCGCGCGGGCGTACTCCCCGACGAGAAGGCCGACGCCGTAGACGACATCCAGGCGGACGGCACGCAGGCGATGATGGTCGGGGACGGCGTTAACGACGCCCCCGCGCTCGCGACCGCATACGTCGGCGTCGCCATCGGCTCCGGGACGGACGTCGCCATCGAGGCCGCGGACGTCACGCTGATGCGCGACGACCCCTACGACGTCGTGAAGGCCATCCGCGTCAGCGAGGGGACGCTCTCGAAAATCAAGCAGAACCTCTTCTGGGCGCTGGGCTACAACACCGCGATGATTCCGCTGGCGTCGCTGGGGCTGCTCCAGCCGGTGCTGGCGGCGGTCGCGATGGCTATCTCCAGCGTCAGCGTGCTCACGAACAGCCTGCTGTTCCGGAGATACTCCCCGGACGAGGACTACCGGCTGTTCGGCCGGTAGCGAACTCCGTACCGACTCTTCGGGCGACCTCGCGGGAAGCCGAAAAACCCTAGCCGGCGGGCCGTGTACGTGCTGTCGACATGACGACGACACTCACCGTCGAAGGCATGGGCTGTGAGGGCTGCGAGGACATCGTCGAGAACGCGCTGTCCGGCGTGGACGGCGTCGAGGAGGCGAACGCGGACCACGAGGAAGGCGTCGCGACCGTCGAAGGCGACGCCGACGCCGAAGACCTCGTGGAGTCGGTGGAGTTCGCGGGCTACGAGGCGGCGCTCGCTGAGTAGCCGTTAAGTTAGCGACGAAATAGTTATAATTTTACGAAGAGTGGGGCCGTCTATGGGACAGCGAGACGAGACGACAGGCTTCCAGCGAGACATCCTCTGCGTGCTCTGCGGGCTCGACGACCCGAAGGGTATGGAGGTTCAGTCGGAACTCGAATCGTACTACGGCTCGGAGGTGCTGCACGCCCGCGTCTACCAGAACCTCGACTCGCTGGCCGAGCGCGGCCTCGTCGAGAAGGGCGAACGCGACTCCCGCACGAACTACTACCGCATCACGGACGCGGGCCGCGACGCCATCGAGAACGTCGTCACGTGGAAGCGCGCGTACACCACGGACGTCGAATCGGACACCGCGTAGCGGCCCGGGTAACCTCGCGCTGTACCGCGTACTCGTCCCGAACAGCGACGCGGTTCCGCGCCGTGAGACCGGGGGCGGTTACCCGACGGTAACTGGCTCACACCTCCGTTACCGAGCGCTAAAGGGGGTGGCGTCCCCAGTGTGTAGTAGATGACGACGACCGACGAACTCGTTCAGGACCTCCCCCCGAGTGCGAAGCTCGTGCTGAAAGTACTGGAGTACAACGGCGGCCTCACGCAGAAACAGATTGTCGAGAACTCCCGGCTCTCCCAGCGCACGGTCCGGGACGCCCTCGACCGCCTCCAAGACGCCGACATCGTGGAGAAGGACATCTACATCCCGGACGCCCGGCAGAACCTCTACCGGCTTTCCATCGACGAGAGCGAGGAGGACGCCGAACAGGAAGCGGAAACCGAAGCCGAAGCGGAAGCCGTTCTCGACTAGCGGTTCCTCCGGTCGTCGCGTTTCGCTCCGCTCGGAGCGACAGGTTTCCTGCCGTCTGCAGCGCTCAGACGAGCGACGCCGCTTCTTCGTCGACTGGTTCGAGGTGTTCGTTCCCCCAGTCTTCGAGCGCGGTCACGACCGGTTCCAGTGACTCGCCGAGTTCGGTGAGCGCGTACTCGACGCGAACCGGTTTCTCGCTGACGATAGTCCGGGAGACGACCTGCTTCTCTTCGAGGTCATCGAGGCTCTCCGAGAGCACCTTGCTGGAGATGCCGTCGACTTCATCCTGGAGGGCGTTGAAGCCGAGCGGCCCGCGCGTGAGCAGCCGGTGGATGATGACCGGGTGCCACTTCTTCCCGACGAGGGAGGCCGTCGCGGTAATCGAACACCAGCCGTCCCCGGGACACCACGCGGGCAACTGCTCGCTTTCGCTCATGTCTCCCGATAGGGGTGACTGCCAGTTAAGGCTACCTAACGATAGCCCGTTACGTAATCGTAATCCACCCTGCGTGGCCGTCGCGGCCCGCTCACTCCTCCCCGCGCCCGAACGGCGAGAGCCCCTTCCAGCCGGTGAGCGTGCCGACATCGTCAACGACGTCAGCGAGTGCGCCGCGCGTACGTTCCTCGCCGACGACCCACTCGCCGTCGCGCTCGATTGCCTCGAAGGCTCGCTGGTCTGCTTCGTCGAAGTAGATAGGGACGCCCGTCGCGTCGACGCCAACGAGCCGCGCGCCCTCGACGTGTTCGGGGACGTCGGTAAGCGGGTCGGTCGGCGCGTCCGGGTTGATGCCTGCCATAGTCGACGTGAGCGCCGCCGCTCCTATGAACGGTGTGGCCGAATCGGGTGACGGCTCAGAGCTCCCCGGACTCGGCGAGCGAGCGAACCGCGTCGGCGCGCTCACGAATCGCCGCGAGGTTGCCGGCGTCGCGCTTGTCGTCGAGGTGGCCGTACACGAGCCCCATCCGATGGTTCGCGCGGAGGTCGTCCTCGTGGTCGGCGAGGAAGTCCCAGTAGAGGCTGTTGAACGGACAGGCGTCGGCGCCGGTCGCGCTGTCAGGGTTGTACCGGCAGCCCGCGCAGAAATCGCTCATGCGGTCGACGTAGTTCGCGGACGCCGCGTACGGCTTCGTCGTGAAGGCGGCGGTGCCGAACGAACCCATGCCGACGACGTTCGGCGTGACGACCCAGTGGGAGGCGTCCACGAACCCGCCGTAGAACCACTCGTTGAGCGCCTGCGGACTGGCGCCGTACAGCAGCGCGAAGTTCGACAGCACCATCAGCCGCTCGATGTGGTGGGTGTAGCCGCGGTCGTGGACGCGCCCGACGGCGGCGTTCAGGCACGCCATCTCGGTCGCGTCTGCGTCCCAGTACAGCGGCGGCAGGTCGCGGGACTGGTCGAGTTGGTTCGCGTCCGACAGCGCGGGCATCTCGCGGCGATAGACGTGGCGCACGAACTCGCGCCAGCCGATAACTTGGCGGACGAATCCCTCGATGGAGTTCAGCGGGACGTCGTCGCGCTCGCGGTACTCGGCGATGGCGGCCTCCACGACTTCGCGCGGGCCGAGTAACCCGACGTTCAGCGCCGCCGACAGCAGGCTGTGGTCGAGGTGCCAGTCGTCTTCGAGCATCGCGTCCTCGTAGGGGCCGAACGCCGCGAGCCGATTCTTGAGGAAGTCGGCGAGCGCGCGCTCGGCGTGCTCGCGGGTCACCGGCCAGCCGAACCCCTCGGGGTCGCCCCACGTGTCGACCTCCGCGGCGACCCACTCCCGGACGTCGGGGACGTGCTCGCCGTACTCGAAGTCGGGAAGTTCCGGACTCTCGTAGTCGGCAGGCGGCGTCTCGCGGTTCTGGTCGTCGTAGTTCCACTCGCCGCCTTCCGGGTCGCCGTCGGTCGTCAGGTAGCCCGTCTCGCGGCGCATCCAGCGGTAGAACGCCTCGTGGCTGTAGGCGTCGCCGTCGTGCTCGTCAGCCCACTTGTCGAACGCCCCGGGCGAGCAGAGGAACTGCTCGTTCGCGACGACGCGCAGGCTCCCGCCGCGCGCGTCGACGAGTTCGCGGAGGCGGTCGGCGGCGCCGTGTGTCGCGGGCCGCTGAATCACTAACTCATCGCCGGGGTGGGCGTCGAAGTACGCGTCGAGGCCGTCGCCGAAGGAGTCCGCGCGCTCGTAGACGACGTCCACGCCCTCCGGGCGCAGGTCGTCGGCGAGGTTGCGCATCGCAGCGAACACGAGCGTGAGCTTCTGCGGGTGATAGCGGCGCCGCCGCGCGAACTCGCTGGCCTCCACGAAGAGAACGCGGTCGGGGTCGTCGGCGAGCGGGCCGTGCTCCCGGGAGAGCTGGTCGCCGAGCACCCAGACAGCCGTCATGACGTGGGCATCGGCCGCGGCCGGCAAAGGTCTGTGGGCGGGCCAGCCAGCGCCCGGCAACGACGGCCAGTCTCGCGACGCTTAAGTCAGACAGTCGCCTACGCCGCGGCGTGCAGAACGTCACGGACCGCACGAGCAACCCGTTCGGCATGCAGCCGCCCTGCGATTCGTTCGTCCCGGGCTACGGCGACGCGAACGCCGACTTCCACGTCGTCGGCGACCACCCGGGCGTCCACGGCGGGGGCGACACCGGCGTGCCGTTCACCGGGACGCCCGGCGCCGAGCGCCTCCGACGCGCGCTGACGGCCGCGGGACTGCTCGACGACGACGGCGAGCCGGTCGACCTCTTCCTCTCGTACCTCCACGCCTGCGTCCCCGACGGCGAACCCACGGAACGCGACTACACGGAGATGGAGCCGTTCTTCGACGCGGAGCTGCGGGCCATCACCGCCCACGTCCTGTTGCCGGTCGGGGAGCGCGCGACCCGCCACGTCCTCCGGAACTACACCGCCATCGTCGCCGACGAGGTCGACCTCGCGGACGTCCACGGCGAGGAACTCCACGGCAGCGGCTGGCTGGTCGTGCCCGCGCTCGACCCCAGCGAGTGGACCGACGACGACGAGGCTGCGTACGTCGACGCGCTCCGCAGCCTCCGGGAGACGGACTACCACCGCGAAGCCGATCTCGGACGGTTCCTCGTCGGCCCCGAACCCTATCGCGTCCGGTAGCCAGCAGGTACGCATTTGTCGGGGTGCCGCGTACGGGGTGGTGTGCACCACATCCAGTTGTCGAACGCCGCCTTCGAGGGGCACAACAGCG
>CAXREU010000057.1:0-10183 GCA_964229715.1 Halobacterium sp. | reverse complement strand
CGCATCGAAGGTCTCCTCGTGCCGCACCGCGACCTCTTCGCGGCCCTGTTCTTCTTCTCTGTCGGGCTCGGTACCGACCTCCTAGTCGTCGCGGACGTGTGGCTGTTCGTGGCGGTCGCCGTCGTCGCGACGACCGCCGGAAAACTCGCCAGCGGGTACGCCAGCGGCCGCGTTTACGGGCTGAACGAGCGCCGGTCGGCCCGCGTCGGGCTCGGGCTGGTGGCGCGCGGCGAGTTCTCGCTCATCATCGCGACGCTCGCGGCGACGAGCGCGAATCCGACGATTCGCACACTCGTCCCGGCGTTCGCGGTCGGCTACGTCATCGCGATGAGCTTCGTCGGGTCGCTGGCCGTCCAGTACGGCGCCGAACTGTCGGCTACCTTCGACGCGTGGGTCGGCGAGCGACAGTCGCTGTAGCGCGGCGCAATCGCTTTACGCGTCGCCGTCCGTCGATGCGACCAGATGGACTCACCTGCCGTCGTCGACGGCCACAACGACGCCGCGCTCGCAGTCTGGCGCGAGGAGACGACCGTCGGCGACCTCGTGGACGGCCGCGATGACGGTCACCTGGACTTGCCGCGGGCGCACGAAGGTGGCCTCGCAGCCGGTATTTTCGCGGTGTTCGTCCCGTCTGAGGAGGAGTTCGCACCCCACGCCGACGGCAACCGCGTAGCGACCGACGACGGCTACCGCATCCGGTCGCCACCGCCGCTCGCGCCGTCGTTCGCCGCGCGAGCCGCCGACGAGATGCTCGCCGCGCTGGACGACCTCGCCGCGAGGCCAGGCGTTCGTCGCGTCGAGACCGCCGCGGACCTGCGGGCGTGCGTCGAAGGAAACGACTTCGGCGTCGTCGTCCACTTCGAGGGCGCGGAGCCGATTCGCCCGGACTGCTCGAACTTCGCGGACTACTACGAGCGCGGCCTGCGCTCGCTTGGGCTGGCGTGGAGCCGCCCCACCGCGTTCGCGGACGGCGTCCCCTTTCGATTCCCGAGCTCGCCCGACGTCGGTGGTGGCCTCACGGAGCGCGGCCGTCGGCTGGTCGAGCGTTGCAACGACGACGGCGTGCTCGTGGACTGCGCGCACCTCACCGCTCAGGGGTTCTGGGACGTCCATGACGCATCGACGGACCCGCTGGTCGTCTCTCACGCGGCTGCGCACGCGGTCTGTCCGTCCTCGCGGAACCTCACCGACGAGCAACTCGCCGCTGTCGCCGACACGGACGGCGTGGTCGGGCTGACGTTCGCAGCGAGCGCGCTCCGACCGGACGGGGCCAACGACGCGGACACCGGCCTCGGCGTCGTCGTCGACCACGTCGACCACCTCGTCGACCGGATGGGTATCGAGCACGTCGCGCTCGGTTCGGACTTTGACGGTGCCACGATTCCCGACGCGATTGGCGACGTTACCGGGACTTGCGACGTGTTCGCGGCGCTCCGCGATGCCGGCTACGGGAAGTCAGCACTCCGGAAGCTCGCGCACGAGAACTGGCTGCGCGTCTGCGAGGCGACCTGGGATTAGAGCTGGTCGGCGAGCACGTCGCCGACCTCGTCGAGGAACTCCTGCTCGCGGCCCCGGGGGACGGTCGCACCCGCGGCGACCGTGTGTCCGCCGCCGTCGCCGCCGACCGCCTGCGAGGCCTCGCTCATCACTGCCGAGAGGTCGAGACCCTGGTCGACGAGCCGCGAGGTGCCGCGCGCCGAGACCTTCGTCTCCTCGTCGTTCTTGTAGCCGAACCCGATAATCGGGCGGTCGCTCTCCGTGGCGTCGCTGCCCAGCGCCATCCCGGCGACGATGCCGACGATGGTCTCCCGGATGCGGTCCTCCGCGTGGAACCACTGGAGGTCGTCCTCGATTGTGACGCCCTCGCGTTTCACCCACTGGAGGCCCTCCGAGAGGTTCCGGCGGTGCTCGCGCAGGAGGCTGCGGGCCGCCTTCAGGGGTTCGCCGCGCTCGCCGAGGCAGACCGCGAGCCCGACGTCCGCGCGCTCGTAGCGCGCCGTCGCATTCAGCAGCGTGGAGAACTCGCTGGCGTCCCGGAGTTCGGTCCCGGGTTCCTCGGCCGTGAGCGTGTACGTCTGCCCGACGAGCTTCGTCACGTCCTCGCTGGAGACGCCGTGGCGCACCGCGCGCTTGAGGAGTGCGCTCACGACCGTCTGGCGCTCGTCGTGGCTCAGGTCCGCCCACGTTCGCCAGTCGCCGCCGTCGTGCAGGTCCAAATCGAGACCGTCGAGGAAGCGCACCGCGCCGTTCTCGTCGTTCGTGATGCCGGGGACGTACACCTCGCTGGCGTACTCCAGTAGCTTCGGGAGCGGGCGCGTCTGCGTGCCGTACAGCGCGAGGTCCTTCGCCGTATCGAGCACGCCGGCCTCGACGCCCTCCGCGGCAATCTGGGTGTTCGCGCCGACGAGTTCGCCGTCGACGGTCTGCCGGTCGCCGACTGCTCCCACGACGGCGAGTGCTGCGAGGTCGGTCGCGTTCTCGCCGAGCAGGGCCCGCGCGAGCACGTACGCTGCGCCAGCGCCCGAGAGTTCCTTCCCGCCGTCCACACCCTCCAAGAGGGGGTTCAGGTGGAACTGCGTGTCCGCGTCCGCGGGCTGGTGGTGGTCCGCAATAACGGGCGTGAAGTCGCCAGCCCGCTCGTGTTCGGTAATCGCGTCCAGTTGTCCGCTTCCGAAGTCCGTGAACAGCACCGTGTCGTGGTCGTGGGCCGCGATACCCGCGATTTCCTCGTCGTCGAGCTGCTTCGAGAAGACGACATCGTGGGGGATATCGGCGCGTTCGAGCGCGCTCGCGGCGATGCCCGCGCTCGTCAGGCCGTCGGCGTCGATGTGCGACGCGAGGAGAACGGCGTCGGCGTCGCGGAGTGCGTCCGCGCACGCCGCCGCCCGCGCTTCGAGTTCCGGGACCGGAGCGTCCATCACGACCAGCTAGCGCGGCTTCGCGTATAAACTGCCGGTCCTCAGAGTTCGTCGCGGACCGCGCGCGCCAACTGCTCGAAGTCCGCGTCCGCGGGGACGACGTCCACGTCGACGCCCCGGGCCTCAGCGGTCTCGCGGGTCGGCGGGCCGATGCAGCCGACGACGGCGTCGTTCAGCCCGGCGAGCGCGGCTTCACGGACGCCCCGCTTTTCGGCCTCCTCGAGCCAGTGCTGGACGGTCAGCGACGACGAGAACAGCGCGGCGTCGAGGTCACCGTCGACGGCCAACTCCACGGAGTCGCCGGCTTCCTCGGGGACTACGAGTTCGTAGAGAATCGTCTCGTGGACGTACGCGCCGGCGTCGTTCAGGCCGTCCGTAAGCACCGCGGAGCCGTGGTCCGAGCGCGCGACCTCCACGCGTGCGCCGTCGACCTCGCCATCGAGTGCGGCAACGAGCCCGCTGCTCGTGTACTGCTCGGGCACGAGGTCGACCGTCCAGTCCGCGTCCCGGCAGGCGTCGGCGGTCGCCTCGCCGATGGCGCAGAGGGTCGAATCTCGGGGCGTCCAGCCTGCCTCCGCGGCGAGTTCGACGCCGGTCTTGCTCGTCAAAATCACGTAGTTGGCGCCGTTGTTCGGGATTTCGCCGGTCGGCTCGACGGCGAGCATCGGGTCCGGGACCGGTTCCGTGTCGAGGGATTCGAGGAGGGCGGTCGCGTCCTCGAGGCGGTCGTCCGCGGGCCGGAACACCGCAACCGTCGGGTTCGTCATCGGAGCTCCTCCCGCACCCCCGCGACGCCGCCGATGACGGTGACTGCGGGCGGCTCGATGCCGACCTCGTCGCGCGCCGCGACGATGGTATCCAGGGTACCGGTCGCGACCTTCTGGCCGGGTCGGGTCCCCTTCTCGACGAGCGCGACGGGCGTCTCGGGGTCCATCCCCGCCTCGCGCAGCGCCTGCGTGTAGTCGGGGAGCTTGCCGACGCCCATCAGCACGACGATGGTGCCGCCGGTGTCAGCGAGCGCCTGCCAGTCCACTGCGGACTCCTCCTTCGTCGGGTCCTCGTGGCCCGTGACGAACGAGACGGAGGAGGCGTGGTCGCGGTGCGTCACCGGGATGTCCGCCGCGGCGGGCGCCGCGACCGCCGACGAGATGCCGGGGACGACCTCGAAGGGCACGTCGTGGTCGGCGAGGTACACCATCTCCTCGCCGCCGCGCCCGAACACGAACGGGTCGCCACCCTTCAGCCGGACGACGTCGTTCCCCTCACGCGCGAGTTCGACCATGCGCTCGTTGATGGCGGACTGGGGCGTGCGCTCGCCGCCCGCGCGCTTGCCGACGTCCTCGCGTTTGTCCTCGGGAATCTCGGAGAGAATCGCCGGGCCGGGGAGCTTGTCGTGGAGCACGATGTCGGCGTCCTCGAGCAGCCGCGCGGCCTTCACCGTCAACAGCTCCGGGTCGCCCGGGCCGCTGCCGACGAGGTAGACGGTCCCGGTCATTCCCGCTTGGCCTCCTCGATGAGGTCGGTCGCGCCACGTTCGCGGAGGTCTGCGGCGAACGCGCGGGCTTCCTTCGCGTAGTTCTCCACGTCGAGTTCGCGCGTCTCGCCGACCTGCTCGGTGCCGTCCCGGCTGAACACCTGCACGTCCGTGCGCACGGTGTCACCCTGTACGAGCGCGTATACGCCGATGGGCGCGATGCACCCGCCGCCGACCTCTTCGAGGACGACGCGCTCGGCCGTCGTCTCCACGCGCGAGCGCACGTGGTCGAGCGCGTCACGGAGCGCGTCGGCGACGTCGCTGTCCTTCCGCGCCGTAATCGCGAGCGCGCCCTGACCGGGCGCCGGCACGTGCGTGTGCGTCGGGAGCTCCTCGTCGTGGACGTGGTGTGTCAGGCCGGTGCGTTCGAGGCCGACCTGCGCGAGCACGACCGCGTCGAACGCCGTCTCGACCTCGCGGCCGAGCGCGGACTGCTGGAGCGGCGTCAGCGACTCGAACCACTCCTCGACGGTCTGGTCGAACTCCGCGTTCTGCCGGTTGTCGGGCTCGCTGTCGCCGCCGCTCTCACTGTCGCTCCCGCTGTCGTTGTCGAGGTTCTCGACGCCCTCCTCGATGGTGTCGCTGGCCTCGTAGTCACCCCGCTCCTGCTGGCGCGCGTCCTCGCTCATGCGCTCCTTCTCGGCCTCCGTGCGGCGCTCGTGTTCGTCCTGAAGCGCGGGCGCGAGCAGCGTCTCCACGCGCGTGTCGACGTTCCCGCGAATCGGCTCGACCTCGAGGTCCGGGCGGTGGGCCTGAATCTGGGCGCCGCGGCGCAGGGTCGCGGTCCCCACGACGCTGCCCGCCGGGAGGTTCTCGAGGCTGGTGCCGTTCGGCGTGACGAGCGCGTCCGCGGGATTCCCGCGGCGCGGCACTGCCGCCACCACGAGGTCGTCGGGCACGTCGGTCGGCACGTCCTTCATCGAGTGGACGGCCGCGTCGACGTCACCGTCCAGCACTTTCCGGTCGAGCGAGCGCACGAACGCGCCCGTCTTCCCGAGGTCCTGGATGAGCTCGTCGTCAACGCGGTCGCCGGTGGTCTCCACTTCCACGAGTTCGACGTCGTGGCGGTGGTCTTCGAGTTCGGTCTTGACCTCGCCGGCTTGTCGGAGCGCCAAGTCCGACCCGCGGGTAGCGAGGCGTATCGCATCGGTCATGTACGTCACTCGGCGCGCTGGGTTGAAACCCCCTGCGTTTGCATGCGTGGCGCGCCGGCGGCGCGCCACGTTAGTGCGAACGCGGAGCGCGTGGTCGACCGTAGGGAGACCACGTTATGGTGAACGGCGACCGAAGTGAGCCGTGAGCGAAGCGATGCGTGGGCAGCGTGGTCGACCGCAGGGAGACCACGTTAATGCGAGCGGGGAGTGGAACGACCCGCGAGCCGCGTGATGGCCGACAGGCCGCCACGTTAGTGTGAGCGCAGGTAATTGCGAGCCGCGTGACCGGCCAGCGGGAGAAAACGGCAGAACAGCGACCCGCCTACCGCGCGCCGTCGCCCGCGCGACTCGCGGGTCGCTATCGCTCCCCGCTCGTTCGTTCCGCGGACTCCCTGCGGTCGTCCGCGCGCAGTTCGTCGCGCCACTCCCAGAAGTTGGCGGGCATCGCGACGTGGTCGCGGCGGTCGCGGAGGTAGCGAATCGAGACCCACGTGCCGAGGCCGGCGCCGGCGAGGACGCCGAGCGCGCCCGACGTCGCACCCCGGAACAGCAACACGCTGCCGGCGACGACGAGGACGTCCGCGAGTACGGCGATTTTGGGCGCCGACTCGTCGTCGCCGGGCCAGTCGCCGCCCGCGGCGTCGATTGCGTGGCCGTCCATCCAGAGCGCCAGCGGCAGCGCGAAGAAGGCCACGAGCGCGGGGACGCCGAGCGCGACGGCGGGCAACGAGAGCACGTCGCCGAGGTCCGCGACGACGGCCTCCGGGACGAGCTGGACGACGACGAACATCCACAGCGAACACACCAGCCAGAACGCGGTGACCAGCGGGACGGCGGCGACCCAGTACCACCACCGCGAGTCCACGCGGAGCTCACTCATGCCCGTGCGTTAGGCGTCACGGCGTTTGTAGCTCACGGGACGCCCACCGAGTCGTGGCGCTTGTAGAGGTAGTACACCGCCAGCGGCACCTGCAGGGGTTGGGCGACGAGGCCTGCGAGCCCGAGCAGGCCGTAGAGCACGGGGTCGGGGTTCCACTGGCCGGGCGCGTCTTCGATGGCGGTCGCATCGTAGTAGATGGCCAGCGGGAACACCAGCGACAACAGCAAGCCGACGCCCGCCAGCACGAAGACGAGCAGGAACACGCCAGCGAACCCGAAGCCGACGCCGACGGGTATCCCCGGCCCCATCATCCCGGGGTCCATCGTACCCATGCCGGTGAGAGCGAACACGAACGCGGCGAGCCCGACGACGAATCCGAGCACGGTTCCGACGACGTAGTAGACGGGAACCGCCGCGACCCAGTACCACCAGCTCGACTCCGGCGCGGCGTCGCTTCGCGCGTCCGTTTCCGTGGAGGGCGTCTCTGCCATACCCGGGTGTTCGCGGCCCGGGAAGAAAAGCCTAGAGGGCGTTCCGGTAGGCTTCGAGCGTGCGCTCGACGTCTTCCTCGGTGTGGCTGTAGGAGACGAACTGGGACTCGAACTGGTTCTGGGAGAGCAGGATGCCGTCGTCGAGGACCTGCGGGCGGAACACGCGGTTCCAGCGGTCGACCGCGCCGCGGCCGACGTCGGCGCCGTTCTTCGGGCAGGCGTCGAAGCGGTCGCACTCGGGGTCCTGCTCGCAGCCGTCCGCGCACGGCCCGGACTGGGCGTCACCACGGCGCGTGAACAACACCTTGAACAGGCTGTCCGTGCCGACGACGGTGTACTCGGGCGCCTGGTCGGCGACGATGTCGCTGAGTCCCTCGCGGAGTTTGCGACCGAGGCCGTTGACGTGCTCGTAGACGTCGTTCTCGGCGGCGTACTTGAGGGTTTCCAGGCCCGCGGCCATCGTCACTGGGTGGCCGGAGAACGTCCCCGCCTGGAAGACGTCGCCGACGGGCGTGAACTCCTCCATGATGTCGGTGCGGCCGCCGATGGCACCGATGGGGAAGCGGCCGCCGAGAATCTTCCCGAACGTCGTGAGGTCGGGCGTGATGCCGTACTTCGACTGCGCGCAGCCGAGGCCGCCGACGCGGAACCCCGTGATGACCTCGTCCCAGACGAGGAGCGCGCCGTTGTCCCGCGTGAGGTCGCGCAACGTCTGGTGGTAGCCGTCAACGGGTTCGACGATGCCCTTGTTCGCGAGGATGGGCTCCACGAGGACCGCGGCGATGTCGTCGCCGTGCTCGGCGAACACCTCGGTGACGGCGTCGGCGTCGTTGAACGGGACGGGAATCGTGTGTTCGGCGAACGCCGCGGGGATGCCCGCGCTGGATGGCCCGCGCTCCTCGCTGTCGCCCTCGACGAGCGTGGACTCCTGGGCGCCGTGGTAGCCGGATTGCATCACGACGATTTTGTCGCGGCCAGTGTAGCCGCGCGCGAGCCGTACCGCGGAGGTGGTGGCCTCGGTACCGGTGTTGACGTACCGCATCATCTCGACGCTCGGGACGTGGCGCGCGACGAACTCCGCGTGCTCGACCTCCAGCTCCGTGGGGAGGCCGTACATCGGGCCCTCGCTGGTGCGCTGCTGGACGGCGGCCTCGACGGGTTCGGGGAGGTCGTGGCCGAGCAGGAGCGGGCCGAGGCCCATCACCCAGTCGACGTAGCGGTTCCCGTCCGCGTCGACGACGTGGCCGCCGTCGCCCTTCCGGACGAACGTCGGGTATGGTTGCGGGGCGGCCCGCACCGTGGAGTTCACGCCGCCGACGAGCACGTCGAGCGAGCGGTCGTAGAGGTCGCGTGACGTCTCGCGGTTCATACTCCGCCCTATGGCGGGTCCCCGACAATAGCTGATGGGTTCGGCGTTCGGCGTCGCTACCGAATCGAGGTCACACAGAACAAGCCGCAGCAGCGGCGAAAGTGCCGGCCATCGAGCACAGTCCGACAATGGTGGCCGGCGAACACACGGCGAGCACAGTCCACTGTGGTCACAGGCGGTCTCGTGGTCGTGTCACTAACGTATCACCTCCGCAGGGATGCGCGAGCCGACGCCGCCGGTCGGGAACCCAGGTAGGGGCACGTCCGCCCGCGAAGGCGCGCCTGCACAGGGCGCGAGCACACAGTCCGGGTTTCGGGTGGGTTCGTCGTCGAATCCGGGCGTGGTTGACACAGGCGTATCTATGGTGGATGTACGCACGTCCACTCCCAGATTCGAAACCGGGGCGTTCGTTTCACGCATCTACAGTACAGTGCCAGGACCGGATGGCATGTAAAGGTTTGCTTGACGTACGTAGCTTTTATCGGGGCGTAGGGTAGACGGTCGGTCGAATTACAAGCGGATTTAGTCCATATAAGGTCGTAAACCGTCCAGATAACCGGGCGTTCGACCGTCGATACTGAACGAACGTCGACGTAATAATTGCCGCTCGGCGGCCGGTGCCGGCGTGCGCGGTCGAGCGGAGCGAGGCCCGAACCGCGCGGACCGCGAGCTACTCGGTCAGCGTTTCTGCAACGCTCTCTGCAAAGTACGTGATGATGAGGTCCGCGCCCGCGCGCTTGATGGACAGCAGGGACTCGCGAGCGGTCTCGTCGACGTCCATCCAGCCGTTCTCCGCGGCGGCGTGCAGCATCGCGTACTCGCCGGAGACGTTGTACGCCGCGACCGGGCGGTCGAAGTTCTCGCGCACGTCCGAGACGACGTCGAGGTACGGGAGCGCGGGCTTGACCATCAGCACGTCCGCTCCCTGTTCGACATCGAGTGCGACCTCCCGGGTGGCCTCCCGGCGGTTCGCGGGGTCCATCTGGTAGTGCCGGCGGTCCCCGAACGCGGGCGCGCCGTCCGCGGCGTCCCGGAACGGCCCGTAGACCGCCGACTCGTACTTCGCCGCGTAGCTCATGATTGGGACGTCCTCGAAGCCCGCGGCGTCCAGCGCCTCGCGGATGGCCGCGACCATCCCGTCGGTCATCGACGACGGCGCAATCATCTCCGCACCCGCCTCCGCGTGCGAGACCGCCGTCTTCGCCAGCAAGTCGAGCGTCTCGTCGTTCTTCACCGTGAGGTCTGGGTCCTCGCCGGCGTCCGGTTCGAGTACACCGCAGTGGCCGTGGCTCGTATACTCGCAGAGACAGACGTCCGTGATGACGTAGGCGTCCGTCTCGCTCGTGATGCGGCGCACGGCCTCCTGTACGACGCCGTCGTCGGCGTACGCTCGCGACCCGCGCTCGTCTTTCGACGCCGGGATACCGAACACGATGACGGCCTCCACGCCCGTTTCGAGCACCTCCTCGACGCGCGCCACCGCCTCGTCCACGGGCACGCGCTCGTGGCCCGGCATCGACTCGATGGGCACCCGCTCGTCGGTCGTCGCGTCCACGAACACCGGCGCGACGAAGTCCGCCGGCGCCAGGCTCGTCTCCGAGACCAGCCCGCGCACGCCGTCCCGCCGCAGCCGCCGCGGTCGGTCCGTCAGGTCCATACGGGAGTCTGGGAGCCGCGAGCCAAAAGGGTTCGCGGAACCGGCGGCAGGATTCGTGTGTTACGACGACGCGAGAACAGCGGTCGTTACTACGTGAAAGTCCTCGCGGCTCGGGGGACTCGCTGTCGCCGAAAGACGGCTCTGCCGTCTTTCGAGATGACGGGGGACGCATAGCGTCCC
>CAXREU010000056.1:0-3194 GCA_964229715.1 Halobacterium sp. | reverse complement strand
CGGGAGGTTGCCGTCCTCGTCGAGGAAGCCCGCGACCTGCCCGACGCCGACGAGCGTGCCGGCGGTGTCGAAGAAGTCCACGAAGAAGAACGTGAACACGATGAGCGCGAAACTCAGCGCCTCGACGTTCCGGAACCCTTCGACGAACGCGCCGGCGAGCGGTGAGATGTCGTACTGGGCGCTCGGGAGTTCGCTCGCGGCGAAGCCGCCGTCGCGGACGAACGCGCCGATGAGGACGCCGGGGTCGACGACGCCGGCGAACGTGAGGACGCCGCCGACGACGGTCGTCGAGACGATGCCGAGGATGATGCTTCCGGTGACGCCGCGGGCGTGGAGCGCGAGCGTGAGGAACAGGCCGACCACGGAGAGGACGGCGACCGGGTTCTGGGCGAGGTTGCCGAGCGCGAGGATGGTGCCGGCGTCTCCGACGACGATGCCCATCGCTTCGAGCCCGATGATGGCGAGGAACAGCCCGATACCGGTGCCGACGGCGAACTTCACGGGCTCGGGGAAGAGGTTGATGACATACTCGCGGGCGCCGATAGCGGTGAGGACGATGAAGAGGACCCCCTCGGTGACGACGGCCGCGAGCGCGGTCTGCCACGGGACACCGAGCGTGCCGACGACGGTGAACGCGAAGAAGGCGTTGAGGCCGAGGCCGGGCGCGAGCCCGAACGGCCGGTTGGCGTAGAACGCCATCACGAGCATGGCGGCCGCGGACGCCAGCAGCGTCACCACGGCCAGCATCTGGACGGTCTCGGCGTAGCTGTAGTTGGCGAGCGCGATGCCGGGCTTGACGACTTCGCCGTTCTCGGTCACCTGCGTCATGACCGAGGGGTTGACGACGACGATGTAGGACATCGCGAGGAACGTCGTTACGCCGGCGACGACCTCCGTGCGGAGGTCGGTGTCGTGTTCGTCGAACTCGAAGTAGTCAGCGAGCCCCATTATGATGCACGTTCGGGCATAACTACACCGCCCGCTTAAGCGTTGTTATGCACGTTGGTAGTCCGTGCTCGCTAGGCGTGAAGAACCGTCCAAAACATGCACGTTCGTGCCCAGAATCGCGCGTCTCGGACGTGGAGTGTCGCGGGAGGGAGCGGGCTATTCGAGTTCGGCGAGCGCACCGACCGGGGCGTCGGTGAGTTCGCGGGCGCGCTCGACGCCGTCGTCGCCGACCGCGATGAGCGTGAACACGCCGGTGACGTCGGCGTCCGCGGCGCCGGCGATGTCCAGCAGAATCTCCTGCGTCTCGCCCGACCGGATGAGGTCGTCGACGACGAGCACGGTCTCGCCGCTGTCGATGGCCGATGCGGGGAGGTAGTAGGTCAGCTCGATGCCCGACGCGAAGCGCTTGCGGGCCTCGATGAACTCCTCGACGGCGGTCTCCTTGGACTTCTTGGCGTACGCGCAGCGGGCGCCGTAGTAGGAGGCCAGCGACGCCGCGAGCGTGATGCCGTCGGTGGCGGCGGTGAGCACGACGTCGGGGCGCTCGAAGTCGAACGTCTCGGCGGCGACCGGCGCCACGAGGTCGAGGAACGACTGGTCGAAGACGACGCCGGAGTTGTCGACGTAGCCCTCGTCGTCGAGGCGGACGCGCGCTTCCAGCTCTTCGCGCCGGAGGTCGGCGCCGGCGTCTTCGACGACTTCGCGGGCGCGCTCGGCGCTCGGGAGGACGTGACCGTTGACGTAGCGGTTGAGGTCGCCCGCGGGGAGCCCGGTCTCCTCGGAGAGTTCGTCGTACGTTCGGGTCTCCTTGAGCGTGCGCAGCACGTCGACCGCCCGCAATTGGAGGGCGGCCTTCTCTGCTCGGTTCATACAAATGAACACGTTTCCACAAACTTGAATATCCCGGAACTGTCGGCGTGCGAAGAAATCACAAACGCGCTCATTCCGGGCGTCGGGGCGACCCGAACTACTGGGCGTCCAGCAGGTCGCTGGCGGTCACGAGCGCCTCCATCTCGACGCCGTGCTCGGCGAGCAGTTCGCGGCCGCCCTCCTCGCGGTCCACGACGAGCAGCGCGCGATTGACTTCCGCACCTGCATCGCGGAGCGCCTCCACGGCGTCGACGGCGGACTGACCAGTGGTCGCGATGTCCTCCACGACGACGACTTCCTCACCCTCGTCGAGGCGGCCCTCGATGCGGTTGCCGGTGCCGTACTCCTTGGCTTGCTTGCGCGCGATGACGTACGGCACGTCGGCTTCGACGGCCGTCGCGGCGGCCAGCGGGACGCCGCCGAGCGCGACGCCGCCGAGTTTCGCGTCCGCGTCGAGGCGGTCGGCGAACGCTTCGGCGATGGCGCGCAGGCAGTCGGGGTCGGTCTCGAAGAGATACTTGTCGACGTAGTACTCGGAGGTCCCGCCGTGGGAGAGCTCGAACTCCCCGAATTTGACGGCGTCGGCGTCGCGGAGCAGCTGAACGAGGTCGTCGGTCATTACCAGAGTTGGCGGGCCACCCGACCAAAAGGGGTGCGGTCGCTAGTCGTCAGGGTCGAAGAGGTCCTCGACGCGGCAGTCGAAGTGGTCGGCGAGCGCGAACGCCAGTTCCAGCGACGGGTCGTAGCGGTCGCGCTCGATGGCGTTGATGGTCTGGCGGGAGACCCCGACGGCGTCCGCCAGTTCGCCCTGACTCAGTCCCTCGGCCTCGCGGCGTTCGCGGACGTCGTTGTTCATGAGTACTGCCGTTCGACGTACCAGTAGACGCCCAGGAACACCAACACGAGCGCGAAGTACCCCCAGACGACGCCCTGCACGAACGCCGGCACGTCCGCGACGCCGGTCGTTTCGAGGACGACGACCGCGGGCAAGCCGAAGACGGTGACGGTGGTGATGAACAGCGCGGTGATGCTCGCGGCGCGGCGCTCGATTTCGGCTTCGCGCTCGTCGAAGTGCCGGACGCCGGTGCGCTGCCAGACGACGCGGTAGCCGACGTACCCGAGGTAGTAGGCGCCGAGCCCGGCGAACAGCACCCAGTCCGAAATTGGGTCCGGGGCGACGATGCTAGCCGCGACCGCGACGAAGAAGCCGAGGGTGCCGACGCCGACCGAACGGTTCATCCACTCGCGGTAGCGCTCTCGTTGCTCGATGGAGGGGCCGTCAGTTTCGTGCATGGTGGAAAGTCCGCTTTACAGTAAAGCGTACTTTACACTCGCTATTAACTATGTCGGCGAAACGACCAGAGTCAGCGACGAAA
>CAXREU010000055.1:0-6866 GCA_964229715.1 Halobacterium sp. | reverse complement strand
CTTTCGAGAGATAAAACGACGAACCTCATCGTTCTCAAACTGTTTCAGCAACGCCGCAGCAGCTACCGCTGACGATTGGCTCAGATCCTTCAGCTTCGCATGGAATCAGCTTATCTGAACACTACCGGCACACACCAGCCGAACGCATTTATATCAGGGATGGAACGGTCGGAGTATGAGCCTCCGGGAGGTGGTCGCGACGGTCCGGGGGCGCGAGAAGACACTCACGGTGTACACGGCGCCGGAGACGAGCGTCGTGCCCGAACTCCGGGAGTACTTCGCGTCCCAGAACGTCGCCATCGAGGGAGCCGACGCCGGGAGCGACCCCGAGCACGCGGTGCTGTCCGACGACGGCGAGTTCCTCACTGCGGTCGGCATCGACGCGCTCCGCTCGTTGACCCACGGGACTCCGCGGTCGGTCGGCGAGAACGCCGACTACAGCCGCCTGCTCTCGCACCTCGACCGCACCACGTTCACGTCGTACAACCACCGACAGATGCTGGAAGCCTCCCGCGAAATCGAGGACCGCGCGTGGCGGACGGGCGACGGGCGGCTGTCCGCGGGCTTCCAGCGGCTGTCGAACTTCGCGGGGGCACGCGGCACCTACGAGCGCCTCGCCAGCACCGACCTCGATGTCCACGTCTACGGGGTCCCCGACGACACCGTCGCCGTGCCCGACGACGTGACGTTCCACGGCGTCGCGATTCCGGACGTCGCGTCGTCGTGGTTCGTGGTCTTCGACGGCGGCGACGACCCACGGCAGGCGTGCGCGCTGCTTGCCGAGGAGCACAGCGACGGATTCTACGGCTGCTGGACGTACGACACGAGCCTCGTCGACGACGCGCTGGACGCGCTCGGCGCCGCACGACGGTCGGCTTGAACGGAGGGTAACGCTTTCCGAGTGGCGTGTGAACGCCCGGCTATGCGAGTGTTCGACGTCGCACGACTCGTCGACGGGCGTAGCGACGACGCCGTCGACGACGCCCGCCTCGTCGTCGAGGACGACGGCACGATTGCCGCAGTCGGCCCCCGCGAATCCGTCGATGCACCGCCAGACACCGAGCACGTCGAATTCCCGGACCGTACCGTCGTCCCCGGGTTCGTCGACGCTCACGTCCACCTCCAGGGCGCGCGTTCGATGGACGTCGCGGACTGGACGACGACAGCGGACTCGCTGGCGGCCGCCCGCGCCACCGCGGACCTGCGGAAGCTCGCCGACGCGGGATTCACGAGCGTCCGCGACCTCGGCAGCACGGTTGGCCTCGGGCTCCGCGAAGCGGTCGCAAGCGGCGAGGTTTCGGGACCGCGCGTGTTCACGAGCGGGCGTGCAATCTCTCAGACCGGCGGCCACGGCGACATCCACGGACTCCCCCACGAGTGGGTCGCCGACGGCACGCCGCTGTCCACGCTCGCGGACGGCGCCGACGAGTGCCGGCGGGACGCCCGCAAGCGACTCCGGGACGGCGTCGACTGCCTGAAAATCATGACCACGGGCGGCGTGTTGAGCGAGCGCGACGCCCCCGACCACCGCCAGTTCACGGACGACGAAATCGCCGCGATGACGCAGGAGGCCGACCGCGCCGGCGTCGACGTCGCCGCTCACGCGCAGGGCAGCGCGGGCATCGAGGCCGCGCTCCGGAACGGTGCGACGACCATCGAGCACGGCTTCTACCTGGACGACGACTGCGTCAGCCTGCTGAAGGAGTGTGGCGGGACGTTCGTCCCGACGCTCTCGATCATGTACCGCATCACCGAGCACGGCGGCGACTACGGCGTCCCCGAGTGGGCCCTGGAGAAAGCGCGTGAAGCGCGCGAGGCCCACGTGGAGGCCGTCGAGCGCGCGTCTGAGGCCAACGCCGCTATCGCCGCTGGCACGGACTTCATGGGGCCCGAGCTGGTCCCGCACGGCGAAAACGCCCTGGAGATGGAGCTGCTCGTGGACGAAATCGGGTTCTCCGAGATGGACGCCATCCAGGCCGGGACGCGGGTCGCCGCGCGTACGCTCCCGCGGAACGATATCGGGACGCTGACAAAGGGTTCTCGCGCGGACTTCGCGGTCCTCGAAGACGACCCGCTGGCGGACATCTCGGCGGTGCGGCGCGTCGAGGAGACGTACGTGGACGGCTGGCGGTTGGCCGTCTGAGCTACTCGTAGCGCCGCGAGCGCACGGCCGTTACGAGCGCGACGAACAGCACGACGAGCACGTAGCCGCCGACGACGACGCCGGTCGCGCGGTCGAACGTCTCCGCGACGCCGAACGCGAGCGTGACGAGGCCGAAGACGGCCAGTGCCAGCCCGAGCAGGCGCGCGAGCGCGACGGGGTCCTCGGCGGCCTCGGGGTCGTACAGCGGGACGCCGTCCATCGACTCTCGGCGGCGGAGCGCCAGCCCCGCGGCGACGAGCACGACTCCGAGGGCGCCGTACAGCGCGCCGGCGACGAGTCCCATACGTCGTACTGCCGGACGGCGGGCTTAATGTTTACTGATATTACACGAACGCACGACCGCGAACGTTTACCCGCACGGCGGTGGTAGCCGCCGTCATGTGGGACCTCACGCACGAACTCGGCTCCGGGCTGCCGTACCCCGGCGACCCGCAGGCGGCCGTGACGCCGCACGCGACCTTCGACGAGGACGGCTATCGGGTCGCCGACATCGCGTGCTCGACGCACTCCGGGACGCACGTCGACGCCCCCGCTCACCTGCTCGCGGACGGCGCGACGCTCGGCGCGTACGACGTCGAGACGTTCACCTTCGATGCGCGAGTCGCGGACTGCACGGCGTTCGGAGCGCGCGAACAGATTCCCGCCGACCGCGTCCCCGACACCGACGCCGACCTCCTCGTCTTCCATACTGATTGGAGCGAGCACTGGGGCGACCAGCGGTACTTCGACCATCCCTATCTCACCGTGGGCGCGGCAGCGCGCTGTGCAAACCTCGGCTGTCACGTCGGCCTCGACGCGCCAAGCGTGGACCCATCGCCATCCGAGCGCGTGACGGACGACGAATCGACGGGCTATCCGGCCCACCACGCGCTGCTCGGCGGCAAGCGACTGATTGTGGAGAATCTACGGAACCTCGATGCGCTCCCGAAGCGGTGCACGATTCGAGCGTACCCGCTGCCCGTGGACGCGGACGGCGCGCCCGTGCGAGCGGTCGCCGAGGACTAGCTCTGGTCGGCGGTGCCGCGGTCCTCGACGAACCCGGATTTGAATGCAATCCAGCCGAGCACGCTGATGAACAGAATCGGCGGAAGGATGACGAACCCCCACAGCGGGTTCAACCCCCAGACGAGCAGCAGAGCGACGTCCGCGCTGCCGAGCAGGAGGAACGGGAGGATGGCGAGGAACGCGTACCGGCGGCTCCCGCCGGCGTCGTCGGTCGGCGTCGGTATCGGGGCGTCCATAGCTGGTCGTTCGCGAGCGGTGACCAAAAGCCCACCCTTTGGGCGTTCGCCGACCGCGACGCCAGCCGTCGCGCGAAGCGACCTATCAGCCTCCGTAGTCGCGGTCCCGCACTCGGGTGCTGTGAGCGCCGCCAATCTGTCGCGTTCACCGGGCGCAGCGCGGCGGTTCGCGCGACGGTTCGTTTCGGCGGCCGTTCGGCTGTAGTTTGTAACGGGTCGGTCGCGCACAACTCGACCGAATTCTCTTCCGCGCGACGCCATTCACGCCCGGATACACGATGTCTCGGTTCGACTCTGACCACCGCGGTGCCCACGGTACGGCGTCCGGCACGGGGACGGCGGGAGTCGGGCGGTTCCTCGAGCAGAACGCCCTCCCGCTCAAAGTCGCGGCGTTCTACGCCGTCGTGCTCGCTGCGGGCGTGCTCGCACGGCGGACTGCCAGCGGCCCGAACGTCGAGATACTGCTCTCCATTGCCGTCTGGTTCACAATCATCTTCGCGGCGTGTAGCGCGCTGCTCGGCGGCGTCGTCAAGCTGTTCGGTGCCGTCCAGCGACGCCGCCACGACGACGAGTAACCGCCCGGCTTTTAGGCGCGAGCGTCCTCCTCACGGGTATGCCCGACTACGTCTCCGAGGAGACCGTCGAAACGGTGACCGGGACGGTCGCCCGTGCCGGGGGGACGCGCCGCCACGAACTCCGCCTGCCCGCGGACACAGCCGACGGCTTCTCGGCGGGCGAGGTCGTCCGAATCGTCCTCGACGGGGACGAGTACCACGTGCAACTCCGCCACCACGACGACGGCACGCCCGTGATTCGCGGCGCGTACGACACGCCGTCGCTCGCCCGCGACCCCGGGAGCGCCACCAACTACCTCGCCGAGTGGCTCGACGCCGGCCCGCTGGAGGCCGGGCGCTCCGTGCACGTCGACGTCGTCGAACCTGGATTCAAGTACGGCGTCCGCGTCCCCGGCGAATCCGCGACGTACGCCGCACCCAAACCGCCGGATTCGAGCCTCTCGGCCATCGCCGAGTCCCTCGACGAGTAGTCACCGCAGGTCGCGGAAGACGACGCGGTAGTCCCGCGCGTCGAAGCCGTCCGCGATGTCGTCGGCGCGCTTGCGGAGTTCGCGGACGCGCTCGGCGTCGTCGCGCTCGCCCGCCGCGCGACGCTTGCTGGCCTCGCGGAACGCGTCAACGGCATCCGAGTACGCGGACAGCGAGAGCAGGCGTTCGACGACCTCGGTCAGGTCGTCCCCCGAGACGGGTTTCCTGAGGTAGGCGTCGTAGCCGAGCCCGACGATGTCCTCGTCGGGCTCGTTCGCCGTCACCATTGCGACCCGGCAGTCGTAGTCCGCGTCCCGAATCGCCGCCAGCACGTCGTCGCCCGGGACGCCGGGCATGTCCCTGTCGAGGAGCACGACGTCGACATCCGACGAGAGCGCGTCGAGCGCTGCCTCGCCGCCGTTCGCCGTCCGCACGTCGTACTGGTCGCCGAGTCGGTGCTCGTAGACGTTGAGGTAGTCCTGCAAGTCGTCGACGGCGAGCACAGTCGCATCCTCACGCCCTCGGCTCATGGCTAGTCGTACTGACAGCCGACGCCGGACGCTGTAAGTGTTGTCCTACTCACTACGACAGCCGGTAACGTCAAATCCGCAGCTGTCTCGCGGGTCGCCGATGCAGTTTCGGCATCCTCGGCCGCGGGTGTGAGGCCTCTGGGAGGCCCCGTCGAGCAGCGCGCTTCGTCGACGACGAGTACGCGTGCGCTTTCGCCAGTCGTGCGTGGCCCGGTCCGTGCAGTATCGAGAGTTCCTCGAGGTGGCGGTTGCTCCAGTCGGGGGCGTCGCCGTCAAAACACCCCGACGGCGCCGGTCGTGGTATCGACTATCACCGAAACACCTTTCAGTCTCTTCCCTACCCTTCGGTTATCGACGTCGAATCATTAGGTGTGCCCAAAAGTCGGCTATTCTCGCTGTTTCTGTACTCTATGGCTGATTGAGAGTGTGTCAAGTATGCGCAAAACCGCGAAAGGTTTAAGTACTTATCGCTCTTATCCATGAGTACGACGAGTCGGGCAGCCTCGTGCGCCCTCCACCCGACGTTTCCACCATCATGAGTGACACCACAATCCGTACGTACTCCAGTGACCGACAGCAGAACGAGAACGAAACCGAGTCCGAGGTAGAGTCCACGGACGAGACCGTCACCTGCCCCGAGTGTGGCGGCCGCGTCGTCAACGACGAGGAGCACGGCGAGTCCATCTGTGCGGACTGTGGCCTCGTCATCGAGGAGGACAGCATCGACCGCGGCCCCGAATGGCGCGCGTTCAACTCCAGCGAGAAGGACAACAAGAGCCGCGTCGGCGCGCCCACCACGAACATGATGCACGACAAGGGGCTGTCGACGAACATCGGCTGGCAGGACAAAGACGCCTACGGCAACTCCCTGTCCAGCAATCAGCGCCAGAAAATGCAGCGCCTCCGCAAGTGGAACGAGCGCTTCCGCACGCGCAACAGCAAGGAACGCAACCTCAAGCAGGCGCTCGGCGAAATCGAGCGGATGGCGTCCGCACTCGGCCTCCCGAAGGAGGTCCGCGAGACGGCGTCGGTCATCTATCGCCGCGCCCTCAGCGAGGACCTCCTCCCCGGCCGCTCCATCGAAGGCGTCGCCACGAGCGCGCTGTACGCCGCCGCCCGCCAGATGCAGACGCCGCGCTCCATCGACGAGGTGGCGAACGTCAGCCGCATCGACGCGATGGAGTTCAAGCGCACGTACCGCTACATCGTCCGCGAGCTCGGCCTCGAAGTCGCGCCCGCCGACCCCGCCAGCTACGTCCCGCGGTTCGCCTCCGAACTGGACCTCCCGGACGAGGTCGAGCGCAGCGCCCGCGAACTGCTTGACAACGCCAAAGAGGACGGCGTCACCAGCGGGAAGTCGCCGGTCGGCCTCGCGGCCGCCGCGATTTACGCTGCCAGCCTGCTCACCAACCACAAGGTGACCCAGAGCGAGGTCAGCGAGGTCACGGACGTCAGCGAGGTCACCATCCGCAACCGCTACCAGGAGCTCCTCGAAGCGACGGAAGTCGCGGCCTAACGCGGCCGACTGCGGTCACTGGTGACGTCACTCCCGACGGTTTTTCTGTTCTTCACGTCGCGTAGCCGACGGCTCGCCGATTACGCGTCGTCGGCCTGCTCGCCCGCTCGAACCGCCGTATCGAGGCGGTTCTCGGCGGGCGGGAGCGCACACGAGAACTGGTCGCCGTACGCGCAGAAGGGGTTGTACGCGAGGTTGAAGTCCACGACGACGTCGTCGCCCTGCTCGGCGTCCGCGGCGTCCACGTCGAGATAGCGGCCGCGGTGGTACGTCTCGTCGCCGTTCGTCTCGTCGGCGAACGGCACGAACAGCGAGTCCTCGCCCTCCACGCGGAACGCTTCGAGGGTGCGGTGCTCGCCGTCGAGCGTGAAC
>CAXREU010000054.1:0-11441 GCA_964229715.1 Halobacterium sp. | reverse complement strand
GGCCGTAAGTTTCGTGCTTGGAGGAAAGGCCGCTTGACAGTAAAGCGTACTTTACCCTCGCTATTAACTCTGTCGGCGACACGACCAGAGTCAGCGACGAAACCAGCAGTAGCAAGCATCCGCGAGTGAGCGGCTTGAAAAGCCCGAACGAAGCGGTTCACCGAGCGCGAACGGAGTGAGCGCTCGGGCCGACGAGCGACCGCAGGGAGCGAGGAGTGCTTTTAGTGCAGGTTTTGCCGAGGGCGGCCGCAGGCCGCCCGCTGCGCAAAACGGGCGTGAGTATGGCTCGTTCTTCAGTCCCAGCAGCTACGCGATGCCGTTGGTGACGACGTGGAGCAGCGGGGTGAGCACGAGGATGGCGACGACGACGTCGAGGGTGAAGGTGGCGCCGAACCAGGCGGGGGCGGCGACGGCGGCGAGCGCGAGCGCGACGACGACGAAGTCGAGTTGGTCGAGGAGGGGGAAGGCGGCGCCGCGTTCGCGGCCGGTGCGGCGCTTGAGGAAGGAGGCGAGGATGTCGCCGAGCATCGCGCCGGCGGGGAGCGCGACCATCGCGGCGGGCGGGAACGAGGGGAGTGTAACGCCGAGCGCGTCGCTGGCGGCTGGCTCGACGGCGTTCTGGACGAACGCGAGCGCGACGCCCGCGAGGACGCCGACGGCGGTGCCGCGCCACGTCTTCCCGTCGCCGAGCACGCGCTTGCCGCCCCACGTGCGGCCGCCGTCGATGGGGCGGCCGCCGCCCGCCAGCACCGCGGCGTTGTTCGGCACGTACGCGGGCAGCATCACCCAGACTGCAGTCGCGACCGTCGCTACGAGACCCATGCGTGGGGGTGGACGCGGCCGGCGGAAAAACCCGCGGGTTCGACCGGGGGAGGCGCGTCGTTTAAGGGTCGTGGCGCCGCAGATTCGGGTATGTTACCGCCCATCGCGAGCAACTTCGTCGCGGGGGAGACGCCCGCGGAGGCCATCGAGCACGCCGAGTCGTTGAACGCTCGCGGCGTCGGCGCCATCCTGAACCTCCTGGGCGAGCACTACGAACGGCGGCCGCCCGCCGACGCGGACACCGTGGCGTACGAGGACCTCGTGCGTGACATTTCGAAGAGCGGCGTCGACGCCTGCATCTCCGTGAAGCCCTCCCAAATCGGGTTGGACGTCGGCGAGGACGTGTTCACGCAGAACCTCGCGAGCATCGTCGGAGTGGCCGACGAGCACGACGTTTTCACGTGGGTGGACATGGAGGACCACGAGACGACCGACGCCACGCTGGACGCCTACGAAGCCCTCACCACGGAGTACGGTGGTGGCGTCGGCGTTTGCGTGCAGGCGATCCTCAAGCGCACCGAGGAGGACCTCAAACGCCTCGCCGCTCTCCCGGGCAAAGTCCGGCTCGTGAAGGGCGCGTACGACGAGCCGAAGTCGATAGCGTACAAGCAGAAGAGCCGGGTGAACGAGGCGTATCGCGACTACCTGAAGTACATGTTCCGGGAATTCGAGGACGGCGTCGCGGTGGGCAGCCACGACCCCGAGATGATAGCGCACGCCCGCGACCTCCACGACGAGTACGGCACCGACTACGAGGTCCAGATGCTGATGGGCGTCCGCGACGACGCGCAGGTCGACCTTGCGGCCGACGGCGTCGACGTCTACCAGTACGTGCCGTACGGCGACAAGTGGTTCTCGTACTTCTACCGGCGCGCGATGGAGCGAAAGGAGAACCTGTTGTTCGCGCTGCGGGCGGTTCTGGGGCGATAGGGCGGTCGTCTCGAAATCCCTATACGTCGCCGCTCAGTGGAAACCGATATGACCTCGTGGAAGCGGGACTTCGCGAGCGGGCTCGTCGTGCTCGCGCCGATTCTGGTCACACTGTACGTGCTCTACTGGCTGTTCTCGCTCATCGCGCGGTTCTCGCTGCTCGCGACGAACGTCGACGACCCACTCGTGGCGGTCAGCCTGACTGTCGTCATCTTCGTGTTGTTGGTGTTCTCGGTGGGCTACCTGATGCGGACCGCGCTCGGCACGTTCGCCGAAGAGGTGTTAGACGACCTCGTCAACCGGCTGCCGGGGCTACGCATCGTCTACAATGCCTCGAAGATGGCCGTCGAAACGGTGCTGTCGGGCGGTGCCGACGAGTTCCAGAAGCCCGTGAAGGTCGAACCGTGGGACGGGATGCGACTGACCGCGTTCAAGACGGGGAAGACGACGAGCGACGGCCGCGAGGTGGTGTTCATGCCGACAGCGCCGAACATCACTTCCGGATTCGTGATGGAACTGGAACCCGAGGACATCGAGGACGCCGACGAGTCGACGGAGGACGCCCTGACGCGGGTGTTGTCGGCGGGGTTCGGAGAGAACGAGCGCGACGTCCCCGAGCCGTTCACCAACGACGAGGACGAACGCGAGTAGCTAGACGTAGTGGAACCACTCCTCGCGGTCGCCCGTCTCGACGACGTCGAAGAACGCCTGCTGGAGTTCCTCGGTGACGGGGCCGCGGGTCCCGGAGCCGATTTCGACGTTGTCGACCTGCCGGATGGGCGTGACCTCGGCGGCGGAGCCGGTGAAGAACAGCTCGTCGGCGGTGTTGAGTTCGCCCCGCGAGATGGACGCGTTGTCGTGGACGGTGTAGCCGCGCTCCTCGGCGAGCGTGATGACGGTGTCGCGGGTGATGCCGTCGAGGATGCTCTCGGAGAGCCCGGGCGTGAAGATTTCGCCGTCGCGCACGAGGAAGAGGTTCTCGCCGGGGCCTTCCGCGACGTTGCCCTCCTTGTTGAGGACGATGGCTTCCGTGTAGCCGTTGCGGCGGGCTTCCTCGCCGGCGAGCATGGAGTTGACGTAGAGGCCGGTGGTCTTGGCGTTGGTCGGGATCTGGCTGGAGGCGTGCTTGCGCCACGAGGAGACCATCACTTCGACGCCCTCTTCGAGCGCTTCCTCGCCGAGGTACGTCCCCCACGGCCACGCGGCGACGGCGACGTCCGTCGGGCAGTCCTTCGGGGAGACGCCCAGCGAGTCGTAGCCGAAGTACGCGATGGGGCGGACGTAACACGACGCGAGGTCCTGGCGGTCGAGCAGTTCCACGGTCGCCTCGGTGAGCTCCTCGCGCGTGAAGTCGATGTCGAGGTCGTAGGGCTTCGCGGACGCGAACAGCCGGTCTAAGTGTTCCTCCCACCGGAACAGCGCGGGGCCGTTGTCGGTGTCGTACGCGCGGACGCCCTCGAAGACGCCGCTGCCGTAGTGGAGCGCGTGCGTGAGGACGTGGGTCGTGGCGTCCTCCCAGTCCACGAAGTCGCCGTTCATCCAGATTGTGTCGACGTCCATGTCGTCGAATCCGCTCATACGTCCGGGAAGGATGGGCCGTATCATAAAACCACGAGTGCCGGCTACCGGCGAGGTTTGTCGGCAGTCCGAGAAACCGTGTGAATGTCCTACAATAATTCAATCGAGATGCTTAATTACCGTAGAGAATTACAAGGAGGCGATGAGCGACCACGCACCGCTCGCGTACGAGGACATCGACGAGGCGCTCCGGCCGAGCCTCGGCGAGGCGCTCGTGCCGATTCTCGCCGTCGTCGTCTCCCTCGGCGTCGGCTCGGGCTACCTCGGACTCGCGCCACACGCACCACTCCTCTGGAGTATCGCATTCACTGGGCTGTTCGCGCGCTACCGGCTCGGCTACGACTGGGACGGCGTCTACGACGCCGCCGCCTCCGGCCTGCGGATGGGGCTACAGGCGATTCTCATCCTGTTCGTCATCTACGGGCTCATCGCCACGTGGATTAGCGCCGGCACCATCCCCGGCCTGATGTACTACGGGCTCGGCACGCTCACGCCCGTTGTCTTCCTGCCCGTGACGGCTGTGCTCGCCGCTATCGTCGCGTTCGCCATCGGCTCCTCGTGGACGACCGTCGGGACGCTCGGCGTCGCGTTCGTCGGCATCGGCGAGGGGCTTGGCGTCCCGCTGGCGATGACCGCAGGTGCCATCGTCTCCGGCGCGTACGCCGGCGACAAGCAGAGCCCCCTCTCGGACACCACGAACCTCGCGGCCGCCGTCACCAACGCCGACCTCTACGACCACATCAAGGCGATGCGGACCGGCACCGCAATCGCGTTCGGCCTCTCGGTGGTCGCGTACGCCGTCCTCGGCGTCTACTTCCACGAAGGTGGGAGCCCCGACATCGCCGCCATCAGCGGGCCGCTCGCGGACTCGTACGCGCTCGGCCCGCTCGTGTTCTTGCCGCTCGTGGTGACGTTCGGGCTCGCACTCCGCGGCTACCCGCCGCTGCCCTCGCTGATTGCGGGCATCTTCGCGGGCGCGCTCACCACCGTCATCGCGCAGGGCGTGACCTTCACTGCCGCGTGGAATATCTTCCTCAACGGCACCGACCCCGCCACCGGGAGCGAACTCGTCAACGGACTCCTGACCGCCGGCGGCATCTCGGGGTCGGCGTGGACCATCGCGGTGGTCGTCGCCGCGCTCGCGCTCGGCGGCCTGCTCGAAGGGACGGGCGTCCTCGCGACGCTCGCCCACTACCTCACGCAGGCCGTCTGGTCGCCGGGTTCGCTGGTCGCCGGCACCGGCCTCGCCGCAATCGTGACCAACGCGTTCTCCGCCCAGCAGTACATGAGCATCGTCGTCCCGGGGCTCAGCCTCCGGAACCTCTACGAGGAGTACGACCTCCCCGAGACGGACCTTTCGCGAGCCGTCGAGGCCGCCGGCACCCCGACCGGACCGTTCTTCCCGTGGCACGCCGGCGCCGTCTTCATGACGAGCGCGCTCTACAGCGCACCCGGCGCTATCTCGTGGTGGTGGGTGCCGTTCTACTTCTTCGGCATCCTCTCGCCAGTCGTGTTGTTCGTGATGGCGCTGACCGGTCACGGCTACACGCAGCAGCCCAAGCCGGCCGACGCCGCGCCCGCAGCGGACGACTGAGAACTGAGAAAACTCGCTTTTTACGCGCTGAACGCCGCCAGCAGGTCGCTGCCCTCCACGTAGACGAGGCCCTCGCGGTCGGCGTACGCCTCCGCGTCCGCGACCGAGAGCGCTTCGCCCGTCTCGTCGTCGAGCATCTCGCAGACGACCGCCGCAGGCGCGACGCCGGCTTTCTCGGCGAGCGCGACCGCGAGCTCCGTGTGTCCCTTCCGGTGGGACAGCGACGGCGCCGAACGGAGGACATGGACGTGGCCGGGAGCGCGGAACTCCGTCGCGAAGTCGACGCTCGCCGGGTCCGCGGCCGCCTTCCCGAGTTCCGTGATGGTGAGCGCGCGGTCCTCGTCCGTGATGCCCGTGTAGGTGTCGCGGTGGTTCACGGGCAGCGAGAACGACGAGCGGTCGTCGTACCCGAGGTGGCCGTGGTCGGCGGCCGGGTGGTCGATGACGTCGCCGAGGAACGGGAGGTCGAAGGCGTCGGACGCGTCCTCGCCGAGCGCGACGCAGACGAGGCCGCCGGCGTCGTTGCGGAGGCGGGCGACGTCGTCGGGCGTCACCGACTCCGCGGGGTAGACGAGGTCGACCTCGCCCTCGCGGTCGGCGGCGTCGTGGACGAGCACGGGCTCGCCGGCGCGGAACGCCGCGATGGCGCGCTCGACGCGGGTGGCGTTACTGCTCTTCGACACGAACAGTCACCTCGTCGCCGTCGAGCAGGCCGAGTTCCTCGCGGAGCTTCTCCGGCGCGATGAGTTCGACCTGCGTCTCGTCGTGGTGGGTGCGGTCCGGAACGATGACGTGCGCCGGGGAGAACGCACCGCCGTCGTCGTTCTCGACGGTCGCGTGGTAGCACGTCGCCGGGCCGTAGGTGCGCTCCTCGTCCTCCCAGCCCTCGATGCGGACGCCGTCCATCGCCTCCAACGCGGAGCGAGCGCGCTGGCTCTCCGCGTCGAGTTCGACGTTGAGCGTGCCGAGGTACGGCTCGTAGCCGAGCTGCTCCTCGAACTGGCGCATGTAGCCGGGGAGGCTGATGTAGTGGCGGCCCTCGCCCATCCCGCTAGTGACAGTGCCTTCGAGGGCGAGTTCGCCGGCGTCCTCGAAGATGCGGCGGTAGTCCTCGTACTCGCGTTCGAGCGTGCGCTCGCCGTCGTCGGTGATGGCGACCCACTGGCCGTCGTTGACGAGGTCCCGCTGGACGAGCCCGGCGTCCTCCAGCGCCTGGAGGCGGCGGGAGGCGGTCTGGTTGGAGGCGTCGAGGCGGCCCGCGAGGTCCCCGCAGGAGACCTTCACTTCGCCGCGGCGCGCGCCGTCGAGCGCGAGCAGCTTCAGCACGGCGAGCTCGTCGAAGCCGACCTCGCGCGTGCCCGTTGCTTGCGACATACCGACAGATTCGGGCGCGCGCCGCATAAGAATACCGGAAGTGGAACGCGTCCCGAAAGTGAGAGCGCGTCAGTCGGCCGTCGAACCCGCCCAGAACGACGAGTCCGCGCGGAGCTTCGGCACCCACGTGTCCTCGTCGCGGGCGAGCAGCGCCACCCGCGAGACCTCCTGGTCGCGCAACACCGTGTGGTCGGGCATGTGCGCTTGGACCTCGCGAGCGAACTCCAAGACGTCCTCGTGGTTCGGCATCGCCTCCCGGTCGAGGCGGTCCCGCGAGTCGCCGACGTGCATGTACGCCTTCAGCTCCACGAAGTCGGGGTCCGCGCGCTCGAAGAAGCCCGCGTACCAGTCCGGGTTCTGCATGTTCTCGCCGCCGACCAGCGTCGTCCGCAGCACGGTCCGCGTCTCGTCTTTGTCGTGGAGCACGTCCATCGTGTCCACGAGCTTCTCCCACGCGTCGTCCTCCGTCGCGCCCACCACGTCGTCGAACGTCGCGCGCTCGGGAGCGTCCACGGAGACGTACAACTGCGTCGGGTCACACTCCGCGAGCACCTCGGGGCGCGTGCCGTTCGAGACGAGGAACGTCGTCAGGCCGCGGTTGTGGAACTCCTCGAGCAGCTCCGGGAGGTACGGGTACAACGTGGGCTCACCGTCCAGCGAGATGGCGACGTGGCGCGGGTTCATCGCTTCCTCGAAGCGCTCTCTCGGAACTTCGTCGTTGCCGCCGAACCCCGAGAGCAGCTTCTTCTGGAGTTCGATGGAGGCGTCCACCACCGCCCCCGGGTCGTCCCACTCCACGCCGTCCAGTTCGTACGTGTGGCCGGCGTGGTCGCGCCAGCAGAACACGCAACGTTCGTTGCAGCGCACCACGGGCGTCATCTGGATGCAGCGGTGCGAGCGAATGCCGTAGAAGGCGTGCTTGTAACAGGTGCCCTCGCCGCGCAGGGAGTTCGCCGTCCACCCGCAGGTCTGGGCGGCGGTGTGGTTGTCGTGGTGGTAGTCCGGGTCGTCCACCTGCTTGGGCATACCCCGGGATTCGGCGAGCGCGTGGAAAAACGTGGCGTTCGGCGCCCAATTCGGAGTTAGCGTTCGAGAATCGTGCCGCTGGAGCCGACCGCGACGTCGGGGTCCGTGTCGCCGCCGTACGCGACGTCGTAGATGTCCGAGCCGACCGGCGTATCGTACTCCTGCCAGCCGTCCGACGTGCGCTCGTAGACGTAACCGCCGTTGCCCGCCGCCAGCACCGGTTCGTCCGGCCCGACGCGGTCGAGGCCCTGCAGGGCGTTCTCGCCGACGTCGATGGGCGTCCACCGACGACAGCCACAGTCGTAGCGGTAGATGGTCCCGCCGCCCGCGGAGACGTACACCGTCTCGTCGTCGCCGAGCACGTCGTAGAACGACTCGTTGGCGTTCGAGACGCCGATTTGCGTCCACGTCTCGTTGAAGTCGGTGCTCTCGAAGGCGGCCTGGCTGGTGCTGATACCGTAGGCGGTGTCGGTGTCGCCGCGCGAGAACGAAACTCCGGGAATCGTCGACCCGCCCGCAGGCTTGGTGACGTCTCCCCACTGCATGCAGTACGCGCCCTGGTCGTTCTGCTCGAAGACGCCGTGGAGCACCTCACCAGAGCCGTTCGCGACGATGACGTGCTCGCGGTCGATGGTGCCCGTCGTCGCGATGGCCTCCCACGTGCTCGTCTTCCCGTCGGGCGCCGTGTAGTCGTGTTTCTTTCCGGTTTCGACGTCGTAGGCGCCCATCGCGCCGGAGCCGCCCGCGAACCAGATGCGCTTGCCGTCGCTAGTGACCGCGACGTCGTTGAGCGGGTTGTTCGACGCGTCCGGGCCGCTGTCCACGACGAGCTGCCACTCGCCGTCGGCAAGTGCGAGGACGTTCCCGCTGGAGCCGACGGCGTGCGGGCCGTCGGCGGTCTGGACGACCGACGTTATCGACTTCGACGTCGGCGACGACACTTCGCTCCAGGTCGCGGTGTCCGAACTCTGTGCGACTGCCTGGCTGGCGACCGCGCCGCCACCGACGGCGACCGCGGCGGCGCCGCCGGCCACCTTCAGGAACGTTCGACGCGAGGACGTGTGTTCTGTCATGTGTCGAATCCCGTTCGGACGAAGACGTTCGGCAAAAAGTATATTTAGTGGCCACGAGCTAACAAAGAAAATTCAATAAGTTCATTCAACAACAAAATCTAGCTAATATTTGGATTCTACCAATAGACCACCAACAGTGGCACACGACTCGTTTGGGGGCCGAGCAGGCTATCGGGAGATATCCGGGGTTCCCAGCCTCCGAGTCTGCTCGGCCGCTTCGGAAATCCCTTTAGCCGTCGCATCGAACGAGCGAGCATGTTCATCGCTTTCCGCCGGGAAGTCGAAGCGGCCCTCGACGCCGCGCTCGACGACCTCGGCTACCCGACCGAGGACCTCGGCATCGAGGAACCGCCCGCGGACGTGCCCGCCGTGCTCGCGTCCAGCGTGGCGTTCCGACTCGCCGGCGAGGCGCAGGCGCCGCCGCCGGAGGTTGCCGCCGAAATCGCCGACGCTGTCGACCTCGCCGACGCGAAGTACGTCGACAGTGCGTCCACGCAGGGCCCGTACGTGAACTTCACCCCTAGCGAGGCGTACTACGAAGGGACGCTCGCGGACGCCCAGGAGACCGAGTGGGGCCGGCTCTCCGACACCGACACGTCGGTCGTCGTCGAGCACACGAGCGCGAATCCCACGGGACCAGTCCACGTCGGTCGCGCCCGTAACCCGATTCTCGGCGACGCGCTCGCGCGCGTCCTCGACTACGCCGGCTACGACGTCACCCGCGAGTACTACGTCAACGACGCCGGCCGCCAGATGGCCGTGTTCACGTGGGCGTACGAGACCTTCGACGAGCGCGACCTCCCCGAGCCCGAGCGCGAGAAACCCGACTACGAGCTCGTACGCTACTACCGGAAGGGCAACGAGTTCCTCGAGGAGGGCGACCCCGAGGCCGTCGAGGAGGCCGAAGCCGAAATCGCGTCCATCATCGAGGGACTGGACGCCGGTGACGAGGAGACCTACGAGCGCGTCGGGGAAGTCGTCGACCAGGTGCTCGGCGGAATGACCGAAACCCTGGAACGGCTACCTGCGGAGTTCGACGAGTTCGTCAAGGAGACGCGGTTCCTCCGGGACAGCTCCACACACGAGGTCGTCGAACGCCTCCAGAGCTCCGAGTACGCCTTCGAGGAGGAGGACGCGTGGCAACTCGACCTCGAGGAGTGGGACATCGAACAGTCGTTCGTCTTCCTGCGCTCGGACGACACCACGCTGTACACCACCCGCGACCTCTCCCACCACGAGTGGAAATTCGACACCTTCGACCGCGCCATCACGGTGCTCGGCGAGGACCAGGAACTCCACGCGAACAAGCTCAACGCCGCGCTGGACATCCTCGGCAACGACACCGACCAGCTCGAAGAAGTGTTCTACGCGTGGGTGAACCTCCCGGGCGGCGAGTCGATGAGCACCCGCCAGGGCACGGGCGTGGACATGGACGACCTGCTGGACGAGGCGGTTGCGCGCGCCGAGGACGCCGTCCGTTCCCGGCTGGACGACCGCATTCGCGGCGACGACCTCACCGACGAGGACGTCGAACGCATCGCCCGCCAGGTCGGTATCGGCGCGGTGCGCTACGACATCGTCTCCAAGCAGCCCACGAAGGCGATTACGTTCGACTGGGAGGACGCCCTCGACTTCGAGGGGCAGAGCGCGCCCTACGTCCAGTACGCCCACGCCCGCGCCTGCGGCATCGCGGCGGAAGCCGGCGACCTCGACCCCGAACTGGACGCCGGTCTGCTGGACACGCCCGAGGAGCGCGACCTCCTGAAGGCAATCGCGCGGTTCCCGGGCGTCGTCGAGGAAGCCGCCGAGGACCGCGAACCACACCAGATTGCGACGTTCGCGCGCGAGTTCGTGGACACGTTCAACGCGTTCTACCGCTCCCGGCACGTCCTCAGCGAGGACGTCGACGACGACGTCGCGGCCGCGCGCCTCGCGCTCGTGAACGCCGCGCGGCACACGCTGGCGAACGCGCTGGGCGTGCTCGGCATCGAGGCACCGGAGTCGATGTAAGCGGAGAAGCAGTTACAGCGCGCCAACGAACACCAGCGAGCCGTAGACGATGAGCAGTGCGACCACCACGTAGACCAGCAGCCAGCCGGTCGAGACGGAGTTCTCGTTTGCCATAGTCGACATTCGGCGGCCGTGTTCGCTTAATTGTTCCCGTTCAGCCGAGCCGGCCGCCCGTCAGCCGCGAGAGCAGCGACCGGCGCTCGGGCTCCTCCTCGTCGGTGACTTCCGCGAACGCCGCGCCCGCGGACACCTCGCCCTCCGCCTCATCGTCGCGGAACGAGACGGGCGGCGACTCATCGAGCAGCTCGTAGCCGAGTTCGCGGTACGACTGCGCGGCCGGGTTCTCCGGCGCGTAGACGACCAGCGGCTCGCCGGCTTCCTCGCTGTCGGCGACCGCGCCGTCCTCGGGAATCGTCCCGAGCAGCGGCGCGTCGATACGCTCGACCGCTTCGTCGACGTCCACGGCTGACCCGCCGACGCGCGTCAAAATCAGGCCCGTGACGTCGCCGCCGACGCGCTCCGCGAGTTCGAGGGTCTTCTCCGTGTTCTCCAGCGCGGCGACCTGCGGCGTCGACACGAGCAGGACGTCGTCGGCGAGCCCCAGCGGCACGGTCGTGTCGTGGCTGAGGCCGCCGCCCGTGTCCACGATGGTGACGTCGTACTCCGCGCGGAGGTCCTCGGCGACCTCGCGGAGCTTCGAGGGGTCCGCGCGTCCGAAGTCCTCGATGTGCGTGCCGCCGACCATCGCGTCGAACTCCCCGGGTGCCGCCGCGACGGCGTCCAGCGTGTCCGCATCGCCCGCGAGCACGTCGTGGAGCGTCGCCTCCGCGGGCTCCACGTCGAGGACGGCGCCGACGTTCGACATCCCGAGGTCGTAGTCCACGAGCACGACCGAGCGGTCGGCTTCCGCCATCACCGCCGCGAGGTTCACGGCAGTCGTCGTCTTGCCGACGCCGCCCTTCCCGGAAGCGACGGCGAACACGCGTCCAGTCATACTCCCGGGTACGCAGAGTGGACCTTAAAGCGTTGGGCGG
>CAXREU010000053.1:0-6547 GCA_964229715.1 Halobacterium sp. | reverse complement strand
CTGACGGTCGCCAGGATGGGCTGCCGGGCGAACAGACCTAACTCATCCACACCCCTTCTCGTAGGTATGAGCGAAGACGAAAACGGCGAGACCGTGCAGGTGTGGCTCGTCGAGCGACCCTACTCCGACGACGAACAGAACATCATCATCCTCACGGACGCGACGCCGGACGGCGAGCAGTACTTCCGCAAGGAGCGCGCGCTCACCAGTTTCTCGGACGTCCGGGACACCACCGCGGCGGTCGAAGCCGAACCCGGCAACCTCGGCGACGTCTCCGACCCGGACCTGCAAGCGCAGTACGCCGCCGAAGCCCAACGGATGCAGGAAGTCCACGACCCCGACGACGCCATCTAATTCTGCGACGAGCTCGTCGGGGGCCGACGCGTTTCGTCAGTCGTCTGCCGACGCGGCTTGCTCGCCGACCCCGCTGGCCCAGACGCCGTCGTCGAGGTCGAGCGCGTCGTTCCACTTCCCGACCACGGTCGAGACCGCGAGGTCGCCGGTGACGTTGTTCATCGTGGCGATGCGGCCGAGAATCGGGTCGACGCCGGCGACGAAGCCGACGACCTCCAGCGGGAGGCCGACCTGATTCAGGACGACGGTCAACATCACGAGCCCAGCGCCCGGGACGCCCGCCGTGCCGATGCTGATGAGGACGGCGACCACGAGCACGAGCACCTGCTCGGTCGGCGCGAGCGGCTGTCCGACGACGTTCGCCGCGACGACGACGGTGATGGCTTGCCGGATTGCCGCGCCGTCCATGTTCGCGGTGGCGCCGACGGGGAGCGCGAACGAGTACACGCGCTCGGAGATGCGGAGGTCCTCCTCGGCGTTGCGCATCGTCACGGGGAGCGTGCCACTCGACGACCGGGTGGCGAACGCGGTGACCATCGCGTCCCTCGCGCCCGAGAGGAACGAGCGCGGGGAGACGCCGACGACCAGCCGCATCAGCACGAACAGGTACGTGAACGCGATGTGGACGACCACGGCAATCGCCACGGCGAGCACGAGTTCGCCCAGCGAGGAGAACACGCCCACGCCCTCTGTCCCGATGCCCGCAGCCATCAGCGCGAACACGCCGACGACACCGAATTCAAGAACGCCGCGGACGACGACGAACATCGCCTCGGCACCGACTTTGAACGCCTCGAAGACGGAGTCGACGCTGTCCGCGAGGGCGTCGTTCTGCGCGCGGACGTAGGTCAACGCGATGCCGAAGACGATGACGAAGAAGACGGTCGCGAGGAGGTTGCCCTCGGACATCGCGGCGACCGGGTTGTTCGGAACGATGCCGAGAACCACTTCCGTCAGTGACGGCGGTGCCTGTGATTGGGCTTCCCCGCCCGTGAACTCGACGCCGCGGCCCGGCTGGAGGATGTTCGCGACAGCCAGCCCGATGAGCCCCGCGATAGTGGTCGTGACGGCGTACAAACCGACGGTCACGCCGCCGATTCGCCCGAGCCGCGCGGGCGAGAGCTGGCGAATCCCCGTCAGGAGCGTGAACACGATAATGGGGATGACGAGCATATTCAGCAGCCGCAAGAAGAGGTCACCGAGCGGCTGTACGACGGTCATCCGCTCGCCGAACGCGATGCCCGCGGCCGACCCGAGGACGAACGCGACGAAGATGCGCGCGATGAGCGGTACCGAGCGGTACCGCTGCCACGCGGTATTAATTGGTCCGGACATACCAACAGCCAATACGTAGACCGGCAAAAGAGGCGACTTCGCGCCGATTTCTGCGGGAATCTGGGTTGTCGAAAACTGTCAAAGGGTTTAGACGAACTGTCGGGGCTGCCACCGGGACGCGCTGCAGGCACGGAATACGGCCGAGTGTGGCGAGAGCATGCGCGTACTTCGGTGTCGTCCCCTCCCGGCGCGCTCACAGATACCAGCAAAAGCAGCCGCCTCCAGCGCGCGATGTCTCGTCAGAGCCGACCGCGCTCGGCCCCCGCAACGAACAGACCTAACTCGTGGGCCGCCGACGCTCCGAGTATGAGCGACGACGACGAGCACTTCGAGACGCGAGCCATCCACGCCGGGCAAGAGCCCGACGAGGAGACGGGCGCGCTGATGACGCCGATTTACGCGAACTCCACGTACAAACAGGACGCACCGGGCGAGCATCGTGGCTACGAGTACTCCCGCACCGGGAACCCGACCCGGACCGACCTCGAAGCGAACCTCGCGAGCCTGGAGGGCGGCGACTACGGCCGGTGTTTCTCCTCGGGGATGGGCGCCATCAACACCGTGTTGAACTTGCTGGAAGCAGGTGACCACGTCGTCGCGGGCAACGACGTCTACGGCGGCACGCACCGCATCTTCACGCAGGTCTACGAGGAGTACGACCTTGAGTTCGACTTCGTGGACACGACTGACCACGACGAGGTGCGGGACGCGATGCGCGAGTCCACGGAACTCGTCTGGGTGGAGACGCCGACGAATCCGCTGATGAACGTCAACGACATCGGTGCACTCGCCGACGTCGCTCACGACTACGACGCGCTGTGCGCCGTCGACAACACGTTCGCGACACCGTACCTCCAGCGCCCGCTCGACCATGGCGCGGACGTCGTCTGCCATAGTCTCACGAAGTATCTCGGCGGGCACTCTGACTTGGTTGCGGGCGCGCTCATCACGGACGACGAGGCCCTCGACGAGCGCCTCGCGTTCTACCAGAACTCCGTCGGCGCGACGCCCAGCCCGTTCGACTGCTTCCTCGTGCTTCGCGGGACAAAGAGCCTCGGGGTGCGCATGGACCGCCACTGCGCGAACGCTCAGGAGCTCGCCGAGTGGCTGGACGCCCACGACCACGTCGAGCACGTCTTCTACCCCGGCCTGGAGAGCCATCCGGACCACGAGCTCGCGGCCGAGCAAATGGACGACTTCGGCGGCATGCTCTCGTTCGAGTTGGACGCCAGCCTCGACGAGGCTAGCGAGTTCGTCGGCGAAACCGAGGTGTTCACGCTCGCTGAATCGCTGGGCGGCGTCGAGTCGCTCATCGAGCAGCCCGCGGCGATGACCCACGCCGCCATCCCGAAGGAAGAACGGGAGGCCGCCGGGCTGACGGACCCGCTCATCCGCGCGAGCATCGGCATCGAGCACATCGACGACCTGAAGGCCGACCTCCAGCAGGCGATGGACGCCGTCTTCTAGGCGCTCAAAGCGCTCTTTGACTCCAGAGAAAGCGTTTATCGGCACCGCTCGTGGCTCCGGGTATGCACCGCCGCACCTACCTCGGGACGCTCGCGGCCGCGGCGTTCGCCGGCTGTGTCGGCGCACCAGCTAGCGACAGCCCCGCCGACGGCACGACGAACGGGTTCCCGTACACGCTCACGAACGTACAGACGGACGACCCACCAGTCGAGAACGTCACTATCGACGTGACCGTCACCGCGGACTTCATGACCGACCACCCCGCGCGCCTCGACGTCGCGTTCGCGAACAACGCCGACGATACTCAGACGTTCGCGTTCGGGTCGCTCGTCCCATGGGACGCGATTCGTGGCACGCACGAGGACAACGAGGCGGCGCTGCTGCTCTCGCCGAACGCCGGCGTCACACCGGACGAGCCCAGCGACGACTGCTGGCAGGCGACCGACGGCGTCGCACTCCCCGCAGTGATGCGCGAGGAGACGCTCGACCCCAAGGAGACTGCCAGCCGCGAGTTCAACGTGCTCGCCGCCCACGACAGCGAGGAATGCCACCCAGTCGGCACCTACCGCTTCGAAGATTCCAACTATCTCGGCGAAGGCTGGGGGTTCAGTGTGGACGTTGCGCCGCTATCCGAGACAGAGCACGAGGGTTAAGGACGGCTCAGCAGCCGGTAGCCGCTAGCATTCGGACGCCGAGCGGCTCGGAGAGCCCGAGGCGTCCGATTCACCGCGCGACCGTAGGGAGCGCGGGCCGACGACTGAGCGGAGCGCCGTAAGCGCGGAGCGAAGGAGGAGTGCTTTTAGTGCAGGTTTTGCCGAGCGCGCCGATGGCGCGCGCAGCGCAAAACGTGCGCGTTAAATCCGACCGACTTCTTCGACGGCGACGCTCTCGACGTCGTCGACGTTCGAGAAGGCCTCTTCGACGGCTTCCGTGCCGCCGGCGTCGTCAGGGACGATGACCGTCGTGAGGAGGGCGGTGAGGCCGAACGCGACTTCCTCGGTTTCGACGCCGTTGATTTTCGCGCCCTCGGGGAGGGATTCCGAGAGGCGGTCCTGGAGGCCGTCGAGGTCGACATCGGGGCTCTTCGGCATGACCTTGAGGACGGCGGCGACTTTCCCCATCGTTACGGCCCCCGGAACCCGCAGTCGGGGCACTCGTAGAGGTTGCTCTGCTTGCGGCACTTCGCGCAGCGGTAAATCTGCTGACCGCAGTCCGGGCATTTGAACGCGGCGGCGGTGGTGCCGGAGATGTTGATGCCACAGGAGACGCATTTGCGCGCCCGTTTGGCTTCGGTTTCGCTCATAGATTGTTTTGCGCCCGGACGCGTTTTAACCGTTGTCTTTCGGCATCGCCGGCCGGAACAGCTAGCTCCCGGGGAGGATGTCGCCGAGCGCGGCGCCGATGGCCATCGGGAGGAGCGCGACGGCGATGGTCGACGCGGCGAGCGTCGGGTCCGCCCACGAGATGCGGCCCCACGCGGTCAACAGCAGCGCCGCGGTGACCGCAGACGCGCCGAGTACGCCGACGAGCCGGCGCGGGATGACGCCGAAAATCGGGTCTGCGACGCGAACGTCCTGAAACTGCGCGACGTACAGCAGGCCGTAGACGATGACAACGGTGGCACAGACGCTGCCCACGAGCAGCGGCAAGTGGCCGGCGAGGAATTCGCCGGCTTCGTTGGTGCCGCCTTCGACGGCCATTGGGATGCCGAACAGGAGGCTCCCAAGGAAGGCTTCCGCGAGGTCGTTGGCGTCGAAGCCGTAGATGACGCGACCGAACGTTCCCTCGGGCTGCATGTCGGTGGCGAGCTCCTTCACTTCACGGAGCTGTGCGCGGGCCTCGTCGTCTTCGACGTGGTCGTCTAAGTCTTCGAGTTCGTCGAAGAGGTCCGAGAAGTCCCGCTGGCTCTCGGGTGGTCGCGGTGGCGCGCTCATGAACGCAGTGAGAGCCGCCCAGCACTTAAAACGGCCAGCAGTATCTTGGGGGGCGAGCGCGAGGACTCGCGTATGTCCGAACGGGAACCACCCGAATACCCGCATCCGAACGAGCTCAAGAAGGGACTACACGTCGTCATCGACCAAGAACACGGGAAAGAGCCCATCGAGGGCGAAATCGGCGTGGTGCTCGGCGAAGCCGACCCGGAGGGGGCACGCGTGAAACTGAAATCCGGCGCCGAGGGCGTCGTCCGACGCATCAAGCCCAGCGGGGGCGGCGGTCCGCAGCCGACCTGAGCGGCCGGCGGCGGTTCCGAGTTACACGAGTGGGTTTAACCCCGCGCGGCCGGTACGCCTGCACATGACTGAACAGGGGTGGTTCGTCGGCGTGGAGTCCGGCGACGCCGCCGCGATGGGCGAGGCTGTCCGCGAGGGCGAAGCCGACGCGCCCGCGGACTGGCCCGAGCAGGCCGTCGACGCGGGGTTCGCCGACGACACCGACGAGTACTACGAACTGCTGCACGACGCGACGCTCGCGGGGACGCGCGCCGCCGTCCGCGAGCGCGAGGCCGCCGACGACCAGCAACTGATTCACGCAGTGCGCGCGGCCGCGGACCTCGCGGACGCCGCGAACGAACTCGCCGAGCGCGGCACCGAGTGGGCGGGTAGCGTCTTCGAGAACGTCGACAGTGGCATCGCGGGCGCCCGCGACGTGGCCGAGCGCGACCCCGGAAACGCCACGGAGGAACGTGCGGTCGCGCTCTGTGAGCGTGTCGCTGACCTCGCCGACGAGCGCGACGACGTCCGCGAGTACGTCGAGCGGCAGGCGCCGCCGGTCGCACCGAACCTCTCGAACCTCGCAGGACCAATGCTCGCCGCGCGACTCATCGCGCTGGCGGGCGGACTGGACGACCTCGCGAAACAACCCAGCGGCACTGTGCAAGTGCTGGGCGCGGAGGACGCGCTGTTCGCACACCTCCGCGGGCCCGCGCCGTCGCCGAAACACGGCGCCATCTACACGCACGACTACGTGCGCAACACCCACTCCGAGAACCGGGGGTCGGCGGCGCGCGCGCTCGCCGGGAAGCTCTCCATCGCCGCGCGCATCGACCACTACTCGGGGGACTTGCGGCCGGAGTTGCGGGAGGAACTGGACGAACGCATCGAGCGCATCCGCGCTCGTGATACGGAATGAGTCTCCCCGACGGCGTGCAGCGACGCGAATTCGACAGTGAGGACGTGCTCGCGACGCGAGGCGAGCCAGTGTACGGCGAACCCGTCGTCGAGGGATGGCGGCGCTGGGACGCGTACCGCTCGAAGCTCGGCGCGACGTTCGAGCACGGCCTCGACACGGGTCTGTCGGGCGGCGACAGCGTGCTCTATCTGGGTGCAGCGAACGGTACGACGGTCAGCCACGTCGCGGACTTCGCGGGGCCGACGTACGCCGTCGAGTTCGC
>CAXREU010000052.1:0-2586 GCA_964229715.1 Halobacterium sp. | reverse complement strand
CGCCGCGCTCACGGCGCTCCCCGCGCAGGTCCCGACGCCCCCTGAACTCGGGACCCCCGTCCTCGCCGCGCAGCCGCTCGACGCGGTCCTCTAGCTCGGTGACGCGGTCTTCGAGTTCGTTGACGCGCTGCTCGGCCTCCTGCTTGTCGCGGACGGCCTCGCTGCGGCGCTCGCTCTCGGCGTCCAGTTGCGCCTGCAGGGACTCCTTCTCGGCTTCCAGTTCCTCGATGCGCTCTTTGAGTGGCGCGCGCCCGAGGAGTCTGTCCAGCATGGGCGAATGGCGACAGCCCGGCCGCTTAGGCGTTTCCCTAGGCAAAGTACAGAGATACGGGAACGGGTTCGAGGCCCAGAAAGCCCCGACTGGCTCGACGGCTGCGGCTCGCTGTCGCCGGAAATCGGAGATTTCCGAGATGACGAAAGAGCTTCGCTCTTTCGGACCACGCTCCTCACTTCGTTGCGGTGCTTGCGTCGCCTCGCTCGCCGAGCCAGTCGCCCCTTTCATTCCACCCAAATGCTATGGCCGGAGAACGCGCGACACGATGCTCGGCCGCAGCAGCGCGGTCGGTGGAACCTCCATGCTGAGCACGCGGCCGTACGTCGAGGACACCTCGCCGTCCTCGTGCGCGGTGTCGACCACGCGGGAGACGTAGCGGTCGAACAGGCGTATCGGGAGCGAGCGCGAGCCCGCCGTCTCGTCGAACGCGAGGTCCGCGGTCGTGGCGAGCAGCCACGCGACGTCGACGACGTCGCTGGCGCTGTCGAAGAAGCGACGCGGGAGGTCGTCGGTGCCGTCGGCGAGCGCGTGGCCGAGCAGGACGGCTTCGAGGCACGCGACGGACATCCCCTGCCCGTAGACGGGGTTGAAGCTCGCGACGGCGTCGCCGAGCACGACGAGGCCGTCCGGGAACTCGTCGAGTGCCTCGTAGCGCCGCCGCCGGGTCGCCGGGAACGGGTAGTGTGCGACGTCCTCGACGAGCGGCTGGCTGGCGAGAATGTCGGCGAGGTCGTCGATGGGGAGGGTGCGCGCGAACTCGCGGAGCGCGTCGATGTCCGTGGGTGGGTCGTCGCCGTGGACGCCCTGGAGCGTGACGAGCCAGCGGTCGCCTTCCACCGGAAACACGCCGCCCCCGCGGGGCTGCTGGGGCGACGGCGGCACGAAGTACGCGCGGCGGTCGTCGGGCGGGCGCTCCACGACGGCGGTGCTGTACGCCACGTCCACGGTGAGTTCGTCGACCGGCGGCGCGTCGTAGCCGTGGGCTTCGAGCCACGACGGCGTCGAACTCGTGCGGCCCGTGGCGTCCACGACCAGGTCCGCTCGGAGTTCGTCCGTGTCGTCTCCGTCCCGGAGTTCGACGCCCGTTACGTCGTTGGCGCCGTCGGCAAGGTAGTCGACGACCTGCGTCTCGCCGCGGAACGTGACGCCGTCGCGGGCGGCGAGTCGCGGGCGAATCGCGTGCTCGAACAGCGGCCGGCTCGCCGAGTACAGCACCTTCGGCTGCGGCCCCGTGGCGAGCACGCCGCCCTGCTGGTAGTACGTGAGGTCGGTCGTCCAGTCGAGCATCAGCCCGCCGGCTTCGACGAGCGTCTCGCCGTAGCCGGGGAAGAGGTCTTCGAGGGTCGCGCGCCCGGCTTCGAGGAGGACGTGGGGCTGGCGGGACTGCGGGACGCCGCGGCGCGCGCTCGCGTCGGCGGGCAGCGGGTCGCGGTCGAGGACGGTCACGCGGTCGAACGCGTCGCTGAGGACGCGCGCCGCGACCATGCCGGCGACGCTCGCGCCGACGACGACCGCGTGGTCGTCGACGGCAGCAATCACGTCGGGGTCGTACCGGGGAACGGACGCCAGCGTCACGCTACTCTGTCACCGTTGGGAGAGCACAGCGACGACGCGGAGTTAACAGTCCCGGTGTCGGGCGCTCAGACGGCGCCCATGTCGAACAGGCGGGCGGCGTGGTCGCGCTTCGCGAGCAGGACTTCCTCCAGGGACGGCGGATTCTCGACGTTGACGTTGTCGAGGACGTCCGCAGGGACGGCGAGCGTGCGTTCCGGGACGTCGTCCTCGCCGTGAACTGAGAGGTGCGCGGGACCGAGTTTCATCACGAGCGGGAGGTCGGTTCGGGAGATGCCGTGGTCGTCGGCGTAGAGCTGCTCGTTGACCCGTTCGTGGTGACGGCTGTTGATGGCGGCGCGGTCGCCGCGCGTCGGTTCGACGTACAACCGTCCGAGGTAGTAGCCGCTGGAGAATGCCTCGAACATGTATGCTAACATTTACCATGGCGATACATAAGCGCTCCGGCAAACCCCTATGTCGTCGCGCAATTCCACCGGGAGCAGACACCCTTATCCGCGTTCGTCGCTAACTCCGGGTGAAGATGGATTCGGGGGCACTGCTCGACATACTCGGCAACGAGAACCGGCGACGCATCCTCCGACTGCTCGCGCGCAAACCCTGTTACGTCACCGAAATCTCGGAGTACCTCGGGGTCAGCCCGAAGGCGGTCATCGACCACCTCCGACGGCTGGAGGACGCCGGTCTTGTGGAGTCAGAGGTCGACGACCAGCGCCGCAAGTCCTTCCACATCGCCGAGA
>CAXREU010000051.1:0-12801 GCA_964229715.1 Halobacterium sp. | reverse complement strand
CTCTTCCGATCTGTCGAGGAGCCGCTCGCGCTCGCCGGCGGGCGCGTCGACCGCGGCGTCGGCGAGTGCGGCGGCGCGCCGTAGCGAGGGCAGGTGGTCGTCCCAGGTCGCAGCGAACGCCGCGAACCCCGCTCCGGGCGTGCCACGGGATTCCCGGGCCTGCGCGGCGAGGCTGGCCGCGAGGCGGCCGGTCCCGTGCTCGGCGGCGAACGAGGTGGCGCGTTCGAGCGCGGGGTCGAGGCGGAGCGAGAGCACGACCAGACAGACGACGTCGGGTGCCGCACCGAGTGCTTGCGAGCGTTCCGCGACCGAGCGGACGTGCGGACCGTACGCGAGCGCGGCGGCTGTCGCAACGCCGAGGAACGCGACGGCGGTGCCCGCGTACGGGTTCCAGCACGTGGCCGCGAGGGCGAGTACGACCGTGACGGCGAGTGCAACGAGTGACTGCCGCGGATTCGCGGGCTCAGTCATCGACGTGGGCGGCGCGGGCGCGAATCGCGGCCCGGATGTCGGCGTACGTCTCGCCGGGTGTCGCGAGGTCGGCGACCGCGCTGCAGTTCCCGCGCGCGATGCGGCCGGTCGGTGTTGCGCCACTGCCGTCGTCCTCGTAGAGCGCGGCGGCGCCGCCGTCCGTGACTTCCTCGACGCGCGTGACGCGCCGTCCGGAAGCAGTGTCGGCGAGCGTGACGACGAGGTCCGTCGCGGCGAACGAGGACGCAGAGACGCCGAGGTCGGAGACGACGCGTTCGCGGACGCTGGTGGCGCCCTCACCGTGTATCGTGCCGAGGACGGCGGCGTCGCTGGCGCCGACGCGCATCGCCTCGTAGAGCACGCGCGCCTCCTCGCCACGGACCTCCCCGACCGCGATGGCACCGTCGCCGAGCCGGAGCGCGGTTCGAAGCGCGTCCGCCATCGAAACGTCCGCGCCCGCGCCGTCGGCGTTCGCGTACAGCGCCTGCACGTCGCGCCCGTCGCTGCGGAGCGCGCGCACGGGGAGTTCGGGCGTGTCCTCGATGGTGACGAGGCGCGTACCGGCGGCGAGGCCCCACAGCGTCGCGCCCAGAAGTGTGGTCTTGCCTGCACCGCGAGCGCCAGCGAAGAGCACGGACGCACCGCGACGCAATGCTTCGACGAGGAAGCCCGCGAGCTGCGCCGAGAGCGTGCCGTTCGCGACGAGGTCCGGGAGGCGAAACGGGTCGGCGTCGTGCGCGCGGAACGCGAACCCGGTGCCGTCGCTAACGGGGTCGGTGACACCTGCGACCCGCACCCGGCCCGTCGTGCCGAGTTCGTCGACGGCGGTGTCGAGTGTGGGGTGCGCACGGGAGAACGGGCGGCCGCTCTCCGCGCGCAGGCGCGAGGCGAGGCGCTCCGCGCCGGCGTCCGTGAACCGAACGTTCGTACGGGCGTCCTCGCCATCGACGGTCACGCGCAACGGCCCCTCGGCGACCGGCGCGCTCGCGTACACGTCCGAAATCCGGGGGTCCGCGAAGAGGTCTTCGAGGACGCCGAAGCCGCGGGTGTGCTTGTGGAGCGTGTCCGCGAGCGGTTCGCGGTGCTCGCCGGCGGCCTCGCGGACTGCACGGCCCGGCGCGTCCTCGCCGTCGGGAATCGAGCCGTCTGCGAGCCGGCGGCGCGCGGCGGCGAGCACGCGACAGTCTGCGGGCGAGAACTCGTACTCGGGCGGGACGACGTGATAGACCGAGAGGTCGTCGGGGACCGCGTACTCGCGGACAGCCGCACCAGTTTCGAGGGTTCGGGTGTCTCGGAGTCGGCCGTCCGGCGGGGGCGTCGGTTCGATGCGGGCGTCTGCGAGCGCGGGGCCGACCCGGGGACGGAGCGCGTCGTAGTCCGCGAGGTCGCCCGCGGCGGCCGCGAAGCCGGTTTCGGCGGCGATTTCGGCGACGGGACCTGCGCGTCCGCTGGCTTCCGCAGCCGCCGCGAGCGGGTCGGTACGGGCGCGCGCTGCGAGTCGCTGGTCGCGGTCCGCGGCTCGTGCGACGAACCGACCGGCTGCGGTGAACAGCGCGACGGCACGCGGACCGTACTCGCGCCGGAAGCCGGACGCGTCCACGACGATGCGGTCGGCGTCGGACTGCCGGCACGCGGTCGCGACTGCGGCGCGACACGCCGGCTGCTCGGTGAGGTCGCCACCACCGGGACAGTCGCCGGCGTCGACGCGGAGCGCGCTGCCGTCGTGGGTGGCGTCACAGCCGCAGTCGGGGTCGTCCGTCCCGAAGCGTTCGAGGAGCGCACGCATGGGAGGCGGTGGTCGCGTTCCCACGGATAAACCCTCGCAGCGCGACTATCACGGGCCCGTCAACACGTTCGACGTACGCCAGCGTCGTCGGGCCGTCGAGCGTCGAGTCGTCACTGCACGTCGCGACGCGCACGGGGAGCGTGCGCTGGTGTTTGGGACTGTTGGGGAGTTTCGAGACGAGTCGTGGCGGGCCGTCACGGACGGCGAGCGTCGCGTCCTCGGGGAGGTCGAGGCGGAGCGTGCGTCGCGGGGCGGTGTCGACGGATTCCCCGGGGCCACTCCGACGGTGGAGGCTGTCCACGGCATCCGCGACACGGTCCGCGCTCGCGCTGACCGCCGCGCTGTCCTGCGTTCGGGTCGCGTGGTCGACCGCCGGCTGGGCGGCTGCGAGGAGCGCGAACGCGAATGTGACGGCGAGCACCACTCGGACGGTCACAGCGACTCCCGCACGCGGTCGAGCAGCGAATCGTCGTCCTCGGAGGATTCGGTATCGAGAGCGGGAGCGCTGGCGCTACTCGGTCCGTCGTGATGCGTAGCGTCCGCGGATTCGTCGGCGTCGGCGCGCCCCTCGTGTGCCGTGTCGCGGGCGGCTCGGGGCGGTCGCGACTGCTGCGCTTCGAACCGCTCGACGGCTTCGCGGGCGGCGTCGGCGCGGCGCTGGACGCGTTCGTTGACGGCTTCGAGGTCGCCGACGTAGCCGTGCAGCGACTGGACGGTGGCGTCGAGGGCGTCCAGTCGCTCCGCGAGATCGGTCAACTCGGCTTCGACCCCGTCGAGGCGGTCGTGGACGGCCGCCGCGTCGGAGAGGTCGCTGACGGCCGTGTCGCCGTCGGTCACCGCACGCTCTACCGCTCGCAGCCGTTCGGCGAGGTCGTCGTCGGACACGCCACGGAGTGGCCGCGCTCTCCGGTTTAAGTATCGGGGCGGCGCAACGTTGATGGCCGACGGCCGAGATGCAGTGAGTATGAAAGCCGCCCTCATCGGCGTCGGCCAGGCCGGCGGAAAGGTTACCGAAGCCCTCCTCGAAGAAGACCGCCGCGCTGGCTACGACGCTGTCCGTGGCGCACTCGCAGTCAACACCGCGAAAGCAGACCTCGAACCGCTCGACATCGACACCGTGCTCGTCGGCCAGGAGCGCGTGAAAGGCCACGGCGTCGGCGCGGACAACGAGCTCGGCGCGGAAGTGATGCAGAGCGACCTCGGCGAGGTCGTCGGCGAACTCGACGGCGTCATCGACGCGCAGACGGAAGCCATCTTCGTCGTCGCCGGGCTCGGCGGCGGCACCGGCTCGGGCGGCGCGCCCGTACTCGCGAAAGAGCTCCAGCGCGTCCACGAGATTCCGGTGTACGCGCTCGGTATCCTCCCGGGCCGGGACGAAGGCGGCATCTATCAGGCCAACGCCGGCCGCTCGCTGAAGACGCTCGTGCGGGAGGCCGACTCCACGCTGCTCGTGGACAACGACGCGTGGCGGAAGACCGGCGAGAGCGTCACGGAGGCGTTTGACGCCATCAACGAGCGCATCGCGCGCCGCGTCGGCATCCTGCTCGCCGCGGGCGAAAACGTCGAAGGTGTCGGGGAGAGCGTCGTCGACGCCAGCGAAGTCATCAACACGCTCAAGTCCGGAAACATGTCCGCGGTGGGGTTCGCGAGCGCGGACGCCGCGCCCGACGCCGGGGAGAACGTCAACGTCATCACGTCGACGGCGCGTAAGTCGCTGCTCACGGGGATGAGCGTCCCCGAGACGACCGAAGCGGGTGCGGCGCTGGTCATCGTCGCGGGCGAACCCGACCGCGTCTCCCGGAAGGGCGTCGAGAAGGCGCGGTCGTGGGTCGAAGAGGAGACGCGCAGCATGCAGGTCCGTGGCGGGGACTTCCCGCTGGATTCCGACAAAATCGCCGTCCTCGTGTTGCTGTCGGGTATTTCGCTCTCCGAGCGCATCGAGCAGTTCATGGAGCGCGCGAAGGAAGCCAGCGAGTCCGTCGAGGAAGAACGGGCCACCGAGGACTTCCAGAACGACGAACTGGACGACCTCCTCTAAACGAGCGTCTCGCCGTCGAACTCGCGAGCGTCGAAGTCGACGTCGAGGAGGTCAAGCAGCGTCGGCGTGATGTCGAAGAGGTCCGTCCCCTCGGGAACGGAGACGTCGGCCGCGTCCGACAGCAGCGTGGCGTTCTCGAAGGAGTGCATGCCGTTGCGCGGGCCGACGCTGAACACGTCCTCGGCGCCCGAGAAGCCCGCCTTGAGGTCGAAGCCGTGGTTCGGGATGGCGACGAGGTCGGGCGCGATTTCGTCGTGCGCGCCGTCGAAGGCCTCCTCCTTGGGGACGACGCGGTCGACGACCGACTCGCCGTCCGGGCCCTCCAGCGCGAGGAGTTCCTCCTTCAGTTCCGCGCGCACGTCCTCGTAGTCCGCTTCGGGGACGCTCCCGCGGGGTTCGCGGTTTTCGAGGTTGATGTAGAAGCGCCCGGGGATGAACGAGTACGCCTTCGTGTCGTCGCTGATGTCCCCGAGGCTGTCGTGGTCCGCAGACTCGTAGGAGAGCCAGCCCTCGTTCTCGAGCCACTGATTGAGGTGGACCTCGTAGTCCTCGCTGGTGAACCCGTGGTCGGAGGCGACGACGAGCGAGACGTCGTCGTCGAGCTCGTCGCGGATTTGGCCGATGTACTCGTCGACCTTCTCGTAGAACTCCAGGAACTCGTCTTTGTTCTCGCTGTCCTGCTCGTAGTCCTTGAACAGGAAGTGGTTGACGCGGTCGGTCGTCATGAACACGCCGAAGAAGAGGTCCCAGTCGTCCTCCCGGATGTAGTTCAGGAACGCCTCCTGCCGGGCGTCGATGGTCTCGTGGGCGTCCTCGATGAAGTCGGTCTTGTCCTCCTGGTGGCCGAGTTTGGCGTTGGTGTCGATGCGGTAGCCGATGGAGTCGAGTTAGGCGCCGACTTCCTCGGGATGTGAAGCCTTCTCGATGTCCGGGGAGAGGAACCCGGAGACCATCCGCTGGACGTTGCGCTGGGGCGGGAACGTGACGGGGACGTTGAGCACGGTGGCGTCCCGGCCGGCGTCGGTCACGCGGTCCCAGACGCGGTCGGCCTGCACGTCCCGGCCCATCGGGACGTACGTGTCGTAGCTGCCTACCTCGCGGTCCTGGAACCCGTAGACGCCGGTCTCGCCGGGGTTGACGCCCGTCGTCAGCGACGGCCAGCACGCGCTGGACTCCGGCGGGACGATGCTGTCGATGGCGCCGCCGCCACCCGATTCGATGACGTCGTGGAGGTTCGGGAACGTCTCGGGCTCGTCCCGGATTAGACTGTACGGGACACCGTCGATGCCGATGAACGCGACCCGCGAGCCGTCGTCGCCGCGGAGTCGGTCGAACAGACCCATACACGCCGAGTCGCCACTGACGTACTAAAGGGTTGGTCTTACGGCGGCACCTGGCCGGTGTCCGCGACACCAGCCACGTTTGCCACCTCAGGCCTGTTCGAACGCAGAGAACAGCGCCTTTCGGGTGCTGGCGTCGATGAGTTCGTCGAGCGTCGACTGCTGGTCGGAGCTGACGCGGCTGAACAGTCCGAGCGGGACGCGCGCGGTGGCGGTGTCGGCGTCGCCGCCGAGGGCGTCCGTCTGGTCGAACGCCGACGAGAGGACGTCCATCGCGCTCGTGCGCACGTCGTCGGCGCGACACGCCGTGACGACGGTGTCCTCGTGGACGCCGAACGCGGCCGCCGAGGAGACGCCGTCGAGGCGGAGGAGGGTGTCGGCGGCTTCTTCGAGCGCGCTCGCGGAGGGGACGCTGCCGACGTTCGTGACGGCGAAGCTCGCGCGGCGCTCGCGGTTCGCGATGGCCTTTCCGATGACGTCGAACGTCTCGCCGCTCATGCCGGGCGCGCGGAGCGCGTCGATGGTGCCCTGGTCGGCGAACTCCTGGAGGAACGTCGCGGCGCGGAAGTCCTCTCGCGAGCGCACGCGCCGGAACTCCCGGGTTCCGGCGCGGATGCCGTAGAGCAGCGCGGTCGCGACGTCCTGTTCGGGCGTGCGACCGGCGCGCTCGACGAAGCGCGTGACCATCGTGGAGGTGGACCCGGCTTCGTCGCCAGCAATCACGAGCGAGTGGTCGACGGCGGCGGGCCGGTGGCGGATGACGGCGACGACCGGCGGCCGGCTGGCGACTGACGGAACGGTGCCGCCGCCGCCGACGGCGACTGCGCCGTCGTAGTCGTCGACGGACTCACCGGCGACGTCCAGCGAGACGTTGAACAGGTTGCAGAAGGCTTTCGCGTCGTCGCTGGTGACGTCGTCCTCCGCGAGGATGCGCGCGGTGACCCCCCACTCGTTGCAGAGTTCGCGGAGGCCGATGGCGGCCGCAAGCGCGTCGACGCTCGGGTTCTCGGGGACGACGAGCGCGACGGATTCGAGGCCCGCGATGGTGTCGCGGAGCCGTGTGAAGTTCTCGTCGTCGGGCTCGGCGCGGCGCCGTCGGAGTGCCGCAGTGAGGGCGTATCCGCCGGCCCCGCCGACCGCGACGACGCCGGCGGCGAGCGCGAGCACGGGCGTGGAGACCGTGCCGACCTCGGGGAGCATTACGCCGAGAGTCCACGCGAATCGTTAAGTATGTTGTCCCGCGCCGGCTCAGCGGGTGGCGTCCGTCGCGCTCGTGGCGGCCGTTCGGTCGTCTTCGTCGTCGTTGTCCGCGGGCTGGAAGTTCGTCGGGACGACAGTGACGTGGCGAACGCCGAATTCGGAGTGGCTGGCGGCCATTACGCTCACTACTACGGCACACCCCCAGAAATAATTACCCATGCGCATAACACATCGGCGGGACGGCGCGTAATTCCCCGTGGTTATGGCCGTCGCTGGCGGGTGGGCAACGACGCCGAAAAGGGGGAACGTTGTGGCGTTACGCGAACTTCTCGTCGTAGAGGTCCTGGGCGTGCTCGACGGCGTCCTTGGCCGCCTGGGCGCCCTCGAAGCCCAGCGTCTCGACCTCCTTGCCCGCCTCGAGGTTCTTGTACGTCTCGAAGAACTCCTCGATTTCGTCGAGTTGCTGCTGGGGAATGTCCTCGAGGTCGTCGATGTGGTCGTAGCGGGGGTCCTCGTCGGGCACCGCGATGACCTTGTCGTCCTGCTCGCCGTCGTCGTCCATCTTCATGAGCGCAACCGGGCGCGCCTCGATGACGCAGCCGGGGAACGTCTGGTCCTCGACGAGCACGAGCACGTCGAAGGGGTCCTCGTCGTCGTAGTACGACTGCGGGATGAAGCCGTAGTCCGAGGGATAGTGGACGTTGCTGTGGAGCACGCGGTCAAGCACCACGCCCGGGATGTCCTTGTCGTACTCGTACTTGTTGCGCTCGCCTTTCAGGCACTCGACGACCGCGTAAATCACGTCGGGTGCGTCCGGTCCAGTCTCGAGGTCTTGCCAGAGATTCGCCATGGCGCACAGGTGTTTGTCGGGCGGAAATAGGCTTTTCGCATCCCGAACGGGCCAAACTCCAGTCAATTGAGAAGTGTTTAAATGTATGGGTGACGTCTCGTTAGCTATGTCAGAGGCACAACCTGCTGCACGTACGGACGTGCGCGACCTGACTGCGTTCCAGAAGAACATCCTCACCGTCCTCGCCGAGGAAGCCCGCTACGGTCTCGCTATCAAGCGCGAACTCGAAGATTACTACGGCCAGGAAGTCAACCACGGCCGACTCTACCCGAACCTCGACGACCTCGTCAACAAAGGGCTCGTCGAGAAGTCCGAGCTCGACAAGCGAACGAACCAGTACGAACTCACCGACGACGGCTTCGACGCCGTCCTCGACGACCTGGAGTGGACGCTCTCGAAGTTCCTCACCGACGAGGACCGCAAGGAGCAGGTCCGCGACATCGTCGCCGAGAACTAACGGTTCTCCAGCGCCCCAACTTTTCACACACAGCGTCCCGTAGCGGCAGCGCCGCTACTGCTTGAGCGTGGAGTCAGTAGGAGACCCGGAGTCGTCCCCGTCCACGTCGGCCGCGACCTCGAAAATCAGCGCCAGCGATTCTTCGACTTGCTCCCGCTGTTCGTCGGTCGGCCACGCGTTCCGCGGGAAGTACTCCGCGAGGAACTCCTCGCGTTCGCGGTCGTCGGCGGTGTCCATCGGCCGCGCGTAGTAGTTGTTCATGAACTCGGCGAACGCCGCGGCGTTGTCGCCGTGGACGTCGCCGTGGCGCTCCCGGACGCGCTCGACGAGAGTCTCGTTGCGCGCAGCGGCTTGCTCGTAGTCGCCCTGTTCGCCGGGGCCAGACAGCGACACTTCGGCCGCGCGGTCGGTGTCTTCGACGTCGTCCAGCTGGACGCGGCCGTCGTCGCCGAGCCACTCGTCGGGGTAACAGACGAGCGTGTCGTCGCGCTCGCGCAGGCGTGGGACGAACCCGTGGTCGGCGAGCAGGCTGTCGCGGCGGTCGCGGTACGCGTCTGCGGCGGCGTCGTCGACCGCGTCGCGGGCGAGGCGAGTGAGGCGTTCGGCTTCGTCGACTACGTCGTCGGGAAGGTCAGTCATCGTCGAGGGCTTCGTTGGCTAGTTCGTCGGCGCGGTCGTTTACCTCTCTCGGAACGTGGGTCAGCGACCAGTCCTCGAACCGTTCGAGCAGTTCCCGGGCGCGGACGCGCTTCTCTCGGAGTTCGGGGTCGTTGGTGTCCCACGCGCCCTTGACCTGCTTCTCGACGAGCTGGGAGTCCCCGCGAATCTCGATTTCGTCGAAGCCGAACTCGTCGGCGGCTTCCAGCACGGCGAGCAGCGCCTCGTACTCGGCCTGGTTGTTGGTCGCGCGGCCGATGCGTTCGCTACCTTCTGCGACGATGCCGTCACCGGAGACCAACACCCAGCCGACGGCGGCGGGGCCGGGGTTGCCGCGGCTCGCGCCGTCGAAGTACGCGTGGACGCGGCCGCCGCGGTCGGGTTCGACGACGGCGGTGATGTCCGTGGGGTTGCCGCCCTGCACGACGAGTTTGTCGTCGTAGGCGACAGCGTGGGCGTCCCCGAGGTCGGCGTGCCAGCGCTCGTACTCGGAGTTCCCCTCGCTGAACGACGCGCCCGCTGCCTCGAGTCGTTCGCGCGCGTCGTCGACGTCACACTCTACAACGGGCATTGAGGCGAAGTCACCTCGCCTCCCGTATATGGATTACTATCCGAGAACTCGCGTTGGAGCGCGTCTCGGCGCCGCTACCGGGCGTTTCACGGCGTCATGCGGCGGCCTTGTGTCGTCTGCGAGAGGTTCCAAACCGCCAACGGATTTAAACGTTTGCGAAACGCTAATATAAAAATGCGATGACACGGTCCACTCGCCAGCGGGAGCGAGAAACGGCGACAGAGCAGGAGGAGTCCGAGGAGGGCGTACGGGAGTGCCCGGAGTGCGGCTCTGACAACCTCGTGAAGAGCTCGGACCGCGCGGAGCTGGTCTGCAACGACTGTGGTCTAGTCGTCGAGGAGGAGCAGATCGACCCCGGTCCGGAATGGCGCGCGTTCAACCACCAGGAACGACAGGAGAAGTCGCGGGTCGGCGCCCCGACAACGCAGACGATGCACGACAAGGGGCTGACCACGACCATCGACTGGAAGGACAAGGACGCCTACGGGCGTTCGATTTCCTCGAAGAAGCGCTCGCAGATGCACCGCCTGCGGAAGTGGCAGGAGCGCATCCGCACGAAGGACGCGGGCGAACGCAACCTCCAGTTCGCGCTGTCGGAAATCGACCGCATGGCCTCCGCGCTCGGCGTGCCACGGTCGGTGCGGGAAGTCGCGTCGGTCATCTACCGCCGCGCGCTCAAGGAGGACCTCATCCGCGGCCGCTCCATCGAGGGCGTCGCGACGAGCGCGCTGTACGCGGCCTGTCGGAAGGAGGGCATCCCCCGGAGTCTCGAAGAGATTTCGGAGGTGTCCCGAGTCGAACGCAAGGAAATCGGTCGCACGTATCGCTACATCTCCCAGGAGCTCGGCCTGGAGATGAAGCCCGTCGACCCGAAGAAGTACGTGCCCCGGTTCTGCTCGGAACTCGAACTCTCCGAGGAAGTCCAGGCGAAAGCCAACGAAATCATCGAGACGACCGCCGAGAAGGGACTGCTCTCGGGCAAGTCCCCGACCGGCTACGCGGCCGCCGCAATCTACGCCGCGTCCCTGCTCTGCAACGAGAAGAAGACCCAGCGCGAGGTCGCGGACGTCGCGCAGGTGACGGAAGTCACCATCCGGAACCGCTACCAGGAGCAGATTGAGGCGATGGGCATCCACAGCTAGGTCGTCCCCGCCTCCGGCTCCGCTCTCAGCCTCCCCAGCGGCGCCGCTGGCGGTAGTCCACCCGCATCGAAGGGGTTTTGCCCCGGCCATTTTAATGGGGGCACATGACTACCCCGTGGGACGACTGGGACCACGTGCTGAAGGTGGACCCGGACAAGTCGCTCGCCGACGGCGACACGTTCGACGACGTCGCCAAGACGGGCACCGACGCCATCGAAATCGGCGGCACGATGGACGTGACGACCGAGAAGATGCGGCGGGTCATCGACGCCTGCCGGAAACACGACGTGCCGCTCTACCAGGAGCCGTCGAATCCCGCAGTAGTCGTCGAGGACGATGCCCTCGACGGCTACCTCGTGCCGGTCGTGTTGAACGCCGGCGACCCGTTCTGGATTACGGGCGCGCACAAGGAGTGGGTCCGCATCGGCGACCTCGACTGGGAGCGCACCGCCACCGAGGCGTACGTCGTGTTGAACGACGAGGCGAGCGTCGCCGAGTACACCGATGCGGATTGCGACCTCGACGCCGACGAGGTGGCGGCGTACGCGGAGGTCGCCGAACGCATGCTCGGCCAGGACATCGTCTACGTCGAGTACTCCGGCATGCTCGGTGACCCCGACGTCGTCGGCGCCGCTCGGGACGCGCTCGACGACGCGACGCTGTTCTACGGCGGCGGCATCCGCGACTACGACGCCGCCTACGAGATGGGCGAGCGCGCGGACACCATCGTCGTCGGCGACCTGCTCCACGACGAGGGCGTGGACGCCGTCACGGAGACGGTGCGGGGCGTCAACGACGCCCACGAGTAGCGACGCTCGTCCCCCGACACGGCCCGGTTTCGGCCACGCCGGAAATGACGGCGTTTAAGGCCGGTCCTCGTGAATCGGGTGGTATGAAGGACCGAACGTTCACAGCGGACGCCGAACCCGGCGACCACGCGACGGTCGCGGGCTGGGTGCACGAAGTCCGCGACCTCGGCGGCATCGCGTTCCTCATCCTGCGGGACAAGACCGGCAAGATTCAGGTCAAATTCGAGAAGGACGAGATGGACGACGAGCTCGTGGAGACGGGCATTAACGTCCAGCGCGAGTCCGTCGTCCAGGTCACCGGCGACGTCGAGGAGGAAGAACGCGCACCGACGGGCGTCGAAATCACGCCCGAGTCCATCGAAGTGATGGCGGAAGCCGACCCCCAGCTCCCCCTCGACCCGTCGGGGAAGGTCGACGCCGACCTCTCGACGCGACTCGACAACCGCACGCTGGACGCCCGCAAGCCCGAGACGAAGGCCATCTTCGAGATTCGCGCGGAAGTGCTGCGCGCGGTCCGGGAGTACTTCCGAAGCGTCGGCTCGACGGAGATTAACACGCCGAAAATCGTCGCCACCGGCACGGAGGGCGGCACGGAGCTGTTCCCCGTGACGTACTTCGGCCAGGAGGCGTTCATGAACCAGAGCCCGCAGCTGTTCAAGCAGCTGATGGTGGGCTCCGGGCTCGAACGCGTCTTCGAGGTCGGCCCCATCTTCCGCGCGGAAGAGCACAACACCCCGCGCCACCTCAACGAGGCGACGATGATCGACTTCGAGTCCGCGTTCATCGACCACGAGGAGGCGATGGACGTCTGCGAGGGGACGCTGCAGGCGGCCTACTCCGCAGTCGAGGAGAACTGTCAGGAGGAACTCGAAGCGCTCGGTCTCGCCGAGGAGTTCGAGGCGCCCTCCGGTGACTTCCCGCGGCTCACCTACGAGGAAGCCATCGAACGCATCAACGCCACCGGCGAACTCGACGAGCAGCTCGTCTGGGGCGACGACCTCCCCACGGAGGGCGAGAAGGCGCTCGGCGACGACGTCGGCGGGCACTACTTCGTCACCGACTGGCCCAGCGAAATCAAGCCGTTCTACATCCAGGACTACGACGACGACCCCGAGCTCTCGAAGGGCTTCGACCTGATGCACCCGCGCATGGAACTGGTGTCCGGCGGTCAGCGTGAGCACCGCTACGACGCGCTCGTCGAGGGCTTCAAGCAGCAGGGCCTGGACCCCGACCAGTTCGAGTACTACACGAAGATGTTCAAGTACGGCATGCCGCCCCACGCCGGGTGGGCGTACGGCGTTGAGCGCCTCGTCATGACGATGCTCGACCTCGACAACATCCGGGAAGCCGTCCTCTTCCCGCGGGATCGCCAACGTCTGAGTCCCTAATCGGCGAGACGCGACACGTCCCATAGAACCGCCACTTTTCCGCTGGACGGCCGACTGACTGCGCCGTTCCGATACTGCAACACTTAATCCGT
>CAXREU010000050.1:0-13444 GCA_964229715.1 Halobacterium sp. | reverse complement strand
GTGGACGACGCGGACAAAGCAGTCTGGGTGGCGAACCAGTTGCGCTGGCACGTTCCCGTGATGTTGGCGCTGTCGGCGAACTCGCCGTTCTGGAACGGCTTCGACACGGGGCTGGCGTCGGCGCGCGCGAAAATCTTCGAAGCGCTGCCGAACACCGGGATTCCCACCGAGTTCGACTCCTACGCGGACTTCGACCGCTTCGAGCGTCTGATGGTCCAGAACGGCGCCATCGAGGACCGCGGCGAACTCTGGTACGACGTCCGCCCGCACTCCGGCCACGGCACTGTCGAGGTGCGCGCGCCGGACGGCCAGGCCGACCCCGAGAAGGTGCAGGCGTTCGTGGAGTACACGCACGCGCTCGTCGTGGACTACGCGAAGCGCTACGAGGACGCCGCCGACCCCGCAGTTACGGACGTCTTCGGCGACGGCGCCCCGAGCGGCGCGCTCCGGCGCGAAGTCTTGGACGAGAACAAGTGGCGGGCGACCCGACACGGCCACGACGCGTCGTTCGTCCGACGGGACGCCAGCGGCGAGGTGTCGCTGGGGGAGGTCGTCGACCGCGAGTGTGAGCGCCTCGGCGTCTCCGGTATTCAGGACGTCTACGATGCCGAATCAGGCGCGAGCGCGCAGCGTCGGCTGCTCGACGAAGCGGGCGAAGCAGCACTTTACGAGTCGCTGGTCCTGTAGCCGACTCCCGGGTGAGACCGCGGGGGGCGAAGAGTTTTTCATCCACCCGTCGCTTTTGACCTGAACGAGACGACGCATGTCCGAGGACACCACCGACGAGACGACGGGGGAGAACCAGTCGCCGCGGGACCGACTTGGGGAGGAGAAAGACCGTGCCGTCGCGGGCTTCGACCAGGGGGTCGTCGACATCCTGTCGTGGGTGCTCGACACCGAGACGCGCGCCCGCATCTTCGTCTACCTCCGCCAACACCCGTGGAGCACCAGCGAGGAAGTCGCCGACGGCACTGGCCTCTACCCGTCAACGGTCCGCGAAGCGCTCGCTGAACTCGCCGAAGAGGACGTCGTCGAGCGCCGCAAGCGTCAGAGCGAGGGCGCCGGCAACAACCCCTACGAGTACACCGCGATTCCGCCGAGCGACCTCGTCGGCGGCGTCGTCGGCCGCGTCCAGGACGAACTCAACACCGTCTTCAACCTCGACGCACACCTCGGCCGCAGCGACGACAACGACGCGGACACCAGTTCCGAACCGGTCCGCATCGAGGTCGAGGACGGCTTCAAGGCGGAAGCTGAAGTCGGTGACACCGAAGCAGGCGTCGCCGTCGACGTCGAAGGGGAAGCTCAGGGCGGTGACGGCGACGGCGGCGTCGAAGTTGACGTCGACGCCGAGGCCGAAGTCGACGACGCGGAAGCCGGCGTCGAGGGCGAAGCGGAAGTCGGCGACGTCGACGACGAGTCCGACGACGAACAGCGCTCCTGAACCCAAACTGGTAAACGCTGGGGGTCCTTCCGCCGGCGTATGAACGTCGCCCTCGGTGGGACGTTCGACCCGATTCACGACGGTCACCGGAAGCTCTTCGAGCACGCCTTCGAACTCGGTGACGTCACGGTTGGGTTGACCAGCGACGAACTCGCCGCACAGACGCGCAGCGTCGACCGCGAGGTCCGGCCGTTCGAGGAGCGCGAGCGCGACCTCGAAGCCGAACTCGACGCCATCGCCGAGGACTACGACAGCGAATTCGAAATCCGGAAGCTCGAAGAACCAACCGGTATCGCCACCGAACCCAAGTTCGACGTGCTTGTGGTCTCCCCGGAGACGAAAGCCACGGGCGAGCGCATCAACGACATCCGCGAAGAGCGCGGGCTCGACCCGCTCGACATCGAGGTCGTCGACCACGTCCGCGCCGAGGACGGCGACATCATCTCCTCGACGCGCATCGTGCAGGGCGAAATCGACGAACACGGCAACGTCACACCCGAGCGCGACGGCCGCTAAGTTCTACCACGACGGCGCGTCGAAACCAGCGTCCTCCAAGAGGTCCTTCCAGCGCTGCTGGATGGTGAGTCGGGAGACGTCAGCAGCGTCCGCGACTGCGGTCTGTGAACGCTGGTCGCCAGCGATAAGCGCGCCCGCGTAGACGCTGGCCGCGACGACTGCGGGCTTCGACCGTTCTTCGCCCGGCACCGCCGACAGAAAGATGTCCTTGGCGGTCGTCCGCGCTTCCGCGTCCAAGGAGAGCTCACCAGCCACGCTGTCGAGGTCGTCGAGCCACTGTTGCTGGTCGAACTCGTCGCCCGCACGGTACATACCTGTAGGTTCGGCGCGCTGCACGTAAATCTTCGCCGGCGAACTCGGGGCAAATCGAGTGAATCCGGTGCGACGGTCTCGACGGTTGAAGGGCGAGAGGGGCCTCGTGGCGATTACAGATGACGACACCACTCGCGTTCGCGTTCGTGAAACTGCTCGCTGGAATGCCCGCGCAGGCTGGCGGCCCCATCGGCGACTCCGTGGTCGTATTCGCGGGGAGCCTGCTCGTCGGCGGCGTCGCCATCCACGTCGCCGCGAGCTACGTTGCTGGCGCGGGCGAGTACGGCGACGCAGTCCTCACCGCGCTGTTCGGTGCCATCGTGTGGGCGCTCCTCGACGGCGTCCCGCTGGTCGGCGGCCTGCTCGCGCTGGTCGCGTGGGTCGGCGTCATCAAGTGGCGCTACCCCGTCGGCTGGACGCGCGCAGCCATCATCGGTGTGGCCGCGTGGGCCGTCGCAACCGTCGTCCTCGCGGCGCTCACACTCGTCGGCGTCGGGTCGCTGGACGCGCTGGGCGTGCCCGGGACGTAACGCAATTCTCATTTGCCTGCCTCGGATACGTGGAAGTGCGCGCGGGTAGCCAAGCCAGGAAAAGGCGTAGCGCTTAGGACGCTATCCCGTAGGGGTCCGCCGGTTCAAATCCGGTCCCGCGCACGTACCTTTTTGCGCCTCGGGTGTCCTCGCTCACTCCGTTCGCTGCGGGCACCGCGTGGCGGCAAAGCCGCCACGTTTTCGGTTGCCGGCGGCGCCGGCAACCCGCTCGGCGCAAAAATCCACGCTAAAAGGCTGAACGCTCGGCTCCGCCTCGCGTTCAGTGAATCGCGCTCACTTCGTTCGCGCGAATACTCAACCGTGAACTCTCATTTCCGAAGTGAGCGAAGAGCAGGACCGATGTCAACTGCCCCGCGCACGGTGGCGCGGGGCTTGTCATTGAACCCTGGAAGACGAGCGTAGCGAGTCTTCCTTCGGTTCAATTCCGGTCCCGCGCATTTTCTGTTCGAGCGAAGCGAGAACGAAAATGCGGAGGATTTGAAACCTGTGAGGAACGCGCAGCGAACGCAGTGAGTGAGCATTTCTCGCATCGGTTCAAACCCGGTCCTGGCGCAAACCTCCGCATTCCACTTTCACTCCGGTTGGGTCGCCTTTTTGCGATGGCGCGTCCTGTATCCCAGTGGAACCTGAATCCATGTCCACGGAATCCCAGTCCCTCGGTGTGTGCCCGGAGTGTGGTGCGACCATCTCGCCGGGCGCGGTGCTCGTCGAGTACGAGCGGAACGGCCACCGCGTGGTGTACGCCGAGTGCCCGGACTGCGTGGAACCGGTCCATCCGAGTTAGTAGTTCTCACACGCGGATAGCTGCATACGGCTTCTCCCTCCCGAACCCTTTTGACTGAATAGTCAGTAAGTTCGGGCAACACCAGTATGGCGGAGCAACCGACCGACGAGATTCTGGAGGCGACGTATCGCGCGCTCTGCGAGCACGGGTTCGCCGACCTCACCGTGCAGGACATCGCGGACAACTCCGCGAAGAGCAAAGCGACGATTCACTACCACTACGACAGCAAACAGGACCTCTTCGAGGCGTTCCTCGAGGACCTCTACGACGACTACACCGACCACGTCGACGACGTGTCCGGGGAGACGCACCGCGAGCACCTGCTTGCACTCGTGGAGTTCTCGCTGGCGGAGGGCGGCGACGTGCCCGGCATCGACTTCCGGACGGCGATGCTCGAAATCAAGGCGCAAGCGCCCTACGACGAGGGCTTCCGGAAGCGCCTCACTGACTTCGACGAGTATCTCGCCGACCGCATCCAGGCGGTCGTCGAAGCGGGCGTCGAGGCCGGCGAGTTTCACGCCGACGTCGACCCCGAAACCACGGCGGAGTTCCTCGTAACGACCGTCAAAGGCGCACACACGCGCCGCGTCTCGGTGAACCATCCGCTGGACCGGATTCGAGAGACGCTCACGGAGTACGTTGAGACCCGCCTCGTCGCCGACGGCGCAGAGGTGAGCGCCTGATGGGGCTCCGGAGCCGACTGGACTCCATCTTCAAAGGCCAGGACGAATTCGACCTGACCTCCGGGGGCGTCGGGAAGCCGCTGTTCTTCCTCGCGCTCCCCATCGTCGTGACGAACCTCTTCCAGACGGCGTACAACCTCGCGGACACGTTCTGGCTGGGCCAGTACAGCACGGACGCACTCGCCGCCATCAGCTTCGGATTCCCGATGGTGTTCCTACTCATCTCGCTGGGCATGGGGCTCTCCGTCGCGGGCAGCGTGCTGGTCGCCCAACACACCGGTGCCGGCGAGAAGCGCGAGGCCGAGTACGCGGCCGGACAGACGGTGACGTTCGCGGCTATCGCGTCGGCCGTACTCGGCGGCATCGGCTACTTCTTCGTCGAGGACTTCCTCCGCCTGCTTGGCGCGTCCGAGGATGTCCTGCCGCTGGCGGCCAGCTACATGGAAGTCATCGCACTCGGGCTGGCGTTCATGTTCGGTTTCTTCGTGTTCATCGCGCTGATGCGCGGCTACGGCGACACGATTACGCCGATGCTCGTGATGTTCGGGTCGGTCGTGCTCAACATCGTCATCGACCCGTTCCTCATCTTCGGCTGGTGGGTGTTCCCCGAGATGGGCATCCAGGGCGCCGCCATCGCAACGGTGTTCTCACGTGCACTGGCGATGGTCGTCGGCCTCGCCATCATGTTCGAGGGGTCGCGTGGCGTCGAAATCCACCTCCGCGACATGGCGCCGGACTTCGGCTATCTGCGCCGCCTGCTCCGCATCGGGCTGCCCGCTACCGTCGAAGGAACGGGCCGCGCCCTCTCGATGAACCTCCTGTTGGTCGTCGTCGCGCTGTTCTCCGACACCGTCGTCGCGGCGTACGGCATCGGGACGCGCGTGTTCTCGGTCATTTTCCTGCCCGCCATCGCGGTCGCGCGCGGCGTCGAGACGATGACCGGCCAGAACATCGGCGCCGGCAAACCCGACCGCGCCGAGGCGGCCGCCGGCATCGCCGCGAAAGTCCTGTTCGGCGTGCTCACCGTCGCTGGCATCGTCACGTGGTTCACCGCGTCCGCCATCGCGGACGTGTTCACCACCGACCCCGCGGTCGTCTCGGTCACCACCGAGTTCCTGCGGTACGTCGCGCTGACGTTCGGATTCATCGGCATCATGCGGGCGTACACCGGAAGCTTCCGCGGGGCCGGGAAGACGCTCACCGCCGCCGCCATCTCCGTGCTGATGCTCGGCGTCATCCGCCTGCCGGTAGCGTGGTTCTCCGCGCAGTCCATCGGCGAAACCAGCATCTGGCTGGCGTTCGCCGTCTCGAACGTCATCGGCGCCACCATCGCGTACCTGTGGTACCGCCGCGGCACGTGGCGTGATGCCGACCTCACGGAGTCCGAGGTCGCGAACCCGGACGCTGCTGCCACCGACGACTGACGACCTACACTTCTTTGTTGCGCGCGCCGAACGTGCGGCCAGATGCCCGATTGGTCTCGCCGACGTGCCCTCCACGCACTCGGTACGGCGACAGCGGTAGCCCTCGCAGGCTGTAGCGGCGAGGAGAGCAGCGGATTCGAGGACCCGCCGACGAGCCGACGCGGCGAGCCCGTCACGGAGTACGAACTCCATACGGTGCGACAGTCGACCGTCAGCCCACTGTTCTGGGAGGGCGAACGCTCGACCGAGACGGAGCGACGCCCCGGCGGCCAGCTCTACGTCAGCGACGAGGACGACCTCGACGACGTGACGTTCGCCGACAGCGACACGGCTGCGGCGCTGGCGGCGTTCGTTCGGGAAACGGACTACGACTCCGAGTCGGTACTTGTCCAGTCGCGGACCATCCAGCAGTGTTACGACCTCCGGCTCCGCGGCGTCTGGCGCGAGGACGACGCCCTTCAGACGTCGTTCTGTTCGAGCCTCCGGCCCGCGAACGCGGCGTGCACCCGGGACACCGAGGAGACGGTCGGCGTGGGCATCCGGCTGCCGTTCCCGGGCGAGGACTTCTCGTCGTTCGGGTCGCGGTGGAGCAGCGACTGTAACGAGCGGCCGGAACCGGTCACTGCCGACGACAGTGGAGGTGGTGGGGCGTGACAAAGTGGAGCCGTCGGACGTTGCTCGCGGCTGGTGCGAGCGCGCTCACGGCGACCGCTGGCTGTTCGCGGCTCCCGGTTCTCGGGAACGGCGACGCCGGCGTCTCTTACGAGTCCGAGCGCCTCCGCGACGTTCCAGATTTGGCCGCCGTGACAATTCCGGCGTCCCATCCCGGACCGGTGCCGAACGCGCTCGCCGAAACCCACGCCAATCGGGCCGAGGCGCTGTTGGCGGGGATACCCGAGACCCCCGCGATTCCGAACGGAGTTATCGCGGCTCGGCTAGCCGACGACCGCGAACACGCGGCCGAAAGCATTGTGGACCGGTCGAGGGACATTTCGACGCTCGACGTGCTCGATGGCTGGCGATACGACCGCGTGGACGCCGCCGAGGTCCGGGGCGCGTACGAAGCCGCGACCGGTGACGCGGACCCTGAAGGGGTTCGCGAGCGTCGCGACGCGATACGCGCGGACCTCCGCGCGCTCCGAGAGAGCCGGACGTACCGCGGCCAGAACGTCGTCGAAGCGGTCGCCGTCCACCGGAACGTCGAGGACCTCGCGACGGAAGCGGGGGACGCGCTCGTACCCGACCAGCCGTTCCCGACGGACCCGAACGACGCGGTCTTCGTGGTCGGGTCGCTGGTCAGTGAAGTCGAGGATGCCCGAGCCTCCCTCGACGACGCGGCGGCGCTCCGAGACGCCTACACCGACGACGAGATGGCCAGTTACCGGGGCGCCATCGCGACTGCAGCAGTCCGACTGGAGCGAGCGACTGACGCGACGCGGCACCGCGTAGACCCGTACGTCCGTGCGGAATCCGACATCTCCAACTTCCAACGCGACCTCGACGAGACGCCGGCCGAGTGGCTATTCTGGCGGACGAAATCCACCGCACGAACCTCTATCGAGTCCATGGAGGCAGCCATCGAGCGCGACGATTACGCGACTGCCGTCGCGGAGAGCGGGCGCGCGCTGGTCGGCCTGCTGGCACTCGAAGCCGTCGTCGAAGCAATCCGGAACGGCGAGTACGGCATGCCGCAGTCCACGGATGCGGTCGTCGAAGCCCGCGAGCAGGCTGTGGACGCAGTGGCGGAGGCAGCAACGATGGAGCCCCAGCCGCTCACGGACGTGCTCGCGGTACGGGCGCGGTCGGCGCTGCGGGACGGGGAACGCGGACTTGCGGGCGACCCCGAGTACGAATCCTACGACGAGGTCCCCGACCGGGGTGACGTCCGGAACGCCGTCGCGATGTACGCGCTCGCAGTCCACGCCGTGGACGCGATTCCGCCAGTCGCCGAACGCGTAACCGCGGAACTTAGAGAGGCGGTCCGCGACGGGGCTGCGTCCGACGGGTAGTCGCCCGCGACTCAGGTCTCGACGAGCAGCCGGTCGTACTCCGGCGGGAACTGGGAGGTGATACCGCGGAACTCCGCCTCAGGGAGCACGTCGCTGAGGCCGCCGAGGACGGCTTCCACGTACTCCCACGCATCATCCTCGTCGGTGTCGGCTTCCTCGGCCACGAACGCGACGAACTCGTCGACCGACAGCGACGTCGGGCCGTCGGCTTCCGTGGGAAGTATCCAGTCGGCGGGGTCGCCGGCGAGGTGGTCGGCGATGTCTTCGGCTTCGCCGCGGGCGATGCGCCTGCCGAGCGCGGCCAACACGGCTCGCGTCGCGGTGCGTGCTTCCGCCTCGGAGTCGAAGTCGGCGTGTCGTCGTACTGCTTCGATGAGTTCGGTCATAGTGCAACGAGCGGGTGCCGCTCGTGGTGAGCGTCGGAGCGAGCGGGAAAGAGTCTGGGGGCCGCCGGTTCGACAGCCGACTGTCAGACGGGCGCTAACCTTTTTGCGCGTGGGGTGGCTTCCTCCAGTAAATGGCCAGGCCACCGGAACTCCTCGAGGACGTGCTCGACGGCATCGACGCGTTGCTCGTGTTCTCGCCGAGCGGGGCGTACTACGACCGCGTGAAAGACGTCGAAGGAGCGGACGTGGTGGTCGTCGCCACGGAGAACTCCGTCGGCGCGGAGACGTTCGTGGAGCTGCCGTTGGCGTTCGACGACGTCAAAGAGCGTATTCGGTTCGGCATCGAGGGCGCGCTCTCGAAGGGTGCCGTCGAGGACGGCGACGAACTCGGGTGTGCGGCGCCGCTGTTCGGTGACGACATCGACATGTCGCGCGCACGAAGGTCGACGAGTCCCGCCACTCCGGTATCTACGACCTGTTCGCGAACTCGCGGGCCGAACCCGGCGTCATCCGGGACGTCTTCGAGGTCGCCATCGAACTCGGGCAGAAGGGCCAGAAGGGCAAGCCCGTCGGCGCGCTGTTCGTCGTCGGGGGCGCCGGGAAAGTGATGAACAAGTCCCGGCCGCTCTCCTACAACCCCTTCGAGAAGAGCCACGTTCACGTCGGCGACCCCATCGTGAACGTGATGCTCAAGGAGTTCTCGCGGCTGGACGGCGCGTTCGTCATCAGCGACTCCGGCAAAATCGTCTCCGCGTACCGCTACCTCGAACCCAGCGCGGAGGGTACGGACATCCCGAAAGGCCTGGGCGCGCGCCACATGGCCGCCGGCGCCATCACGCGGGACACGACTGCCGTCGCCATCGTGCTCTCGGAATCGGACGGCCTCGTACGGGCGTTCAAGGGCGGCGAACTCGTGCTCGAACTCGACCCCGAGGAGTACTGACATGCAAGTCGACTTCAGCCCGGTACTAGACCCCGACTTCCGGTACGTACTCGCCATCGCAGTACTGTTCGCGGGGCTCGCGCTCGGCTACCTCATCGGTCGCGTGAACCAGCGCCTGCTGCTAGCGCTGGGCGTCGACGACGCCGTGGAGGGGACGAGTATCGAGCGGATGGCCCACGACCTCGGTTCGTCGACGGTGCGGCTGGTGGCGAGGCTGACGTCGTGGATTATCTACGCGTTCGCGATGCTGGTCGCGCTCGAAGTCGCCCAACTCACCGTTCAGAATGCAGTCTGGTACCCCATCGTCGGCTTCCTGCCGTCCGTCGTGGTTGCGGTCGCGGTGCTGTTCTTCGGCGTGCTCGCGGGCGACAAGGCGGAGCTGTTCGTCAGCGAGCGGCTGCGGAGCGTGAAGGTGCCGGAGATGTCGGTCGTCCCGAAGGTCGTGAAGTACAGCATCCTGTTCGTCGCAGCGCTGGTCGCGCTCTCGCAGGTCGGGGTTGCAATCGACGCGCTGCTCGTGTTGTTGGTGGCGTACGTCGCGGCGCTGGTCGTGTTCACAGCGGTCGCCACCCACCAACTGCTGACGTCCGCGGCAGCCGGCGTCTACCTCCTGCTACGGCAGCCGTACGGCATCGGCGACCGCGTCGCCATCGGCGAGCACGAGGGTATCGTCCAAGAGGTGAACGTGTTCGTGACGCGCGTCGAGGACGACGGCCGGGAGTACGTGCTCCCGAACCACCTCGTGTTCGAGCGCGGCGTCGTCGTGGTGCGCGAATGAGTGCGGTCGCCACCGGCTTGACGGTCGTCAGCTGGGCCGTGTTGACCGTCGGCGGCTACGCGACGATTGCCAGCGACGGTCGACGAGCGTGGGCGCGCGAGCACGGGTCGCGGTGGACGCTGGTGCTCGGCGCGTTCGCGGGCGCGCTGGTCGCCGTCGCTGCGGGCTTGTTCTCGGTGTGGGAGGAAGCCGGCGTCTACGTGCTCGCAGTCGCTGGCGTACTCGGATACGCCGCGGGCGCCATCGCGGCAGCGGGCGCGGCGGGACTCGCGGACGAGGCGACGAGCAACGGCGCGCCGTTCGCCCGGCGCCTACGTGCGTTCTGGTCCGCGGCGGCGGTCCACTTCCGTGGGACGCGGGCGGCGTTCGCGGTCGCGTTCCTGGCGTTCGCACTGGCCGCCATCGTCGCGGGCGTCTCCGTCGACCCCGTGCTGGGCGCAATCGGCTCGTTCTCGGTCGGCGGCGCGTTCGCGTGTCTCACCGCGCTTGCTGCTACGGGCGTGTTCGTGCCGGGCAGCTACGACGAGAACGCCGCGGAGCGCGTTCGCGCAACGCGTTAGCGCTCGTCGCGGTCGAGCGGCTCGGCGGGGACGCCGGCCACCGTCTCGCCGGGCGGCACGTCGTCGGTGACCAGCGAGTTCGCTGCGACCTGCGCGTCTTCGCCGATGCGGACGCCGGGGAGGACGATTGCACCCGCGCCGACCATCGCGCGGTCGCCGATGACGACCTCGCCGGTGCGGTACTCGTCCTGGAGGAACTCGTGACAGAGCAGCGTCGCGTCGTAGCCGATAACAGCGTCTTCGCCGACGGTGACGAGTTCCGGCCAGAAGACGTCGGGCGTGGATTCCAGTCCCCACGCGGCGCCTGTTCCGACGGTGACACCGAGCCGGCGCAGCAGCCAGTTCTTCACGCGGAGACTCGGACAGATGCGTGCGAGCACGACGACGGCGTAGTTGAGCGCGACCCGTAGCGGGTGTTTGGCGTCCGGCCAGTGCCAGAGGGAGTTGCGGCGGCCGGGCGTCGGATTCCGGTCGAGGCGGTCGTGGCGCGACACGTTCGCGGGTTCGCGGGCGGCCGCCATGAACCTACGTGTTCCCGCTGACGCCGGATATACGACTACTGTCGAAGGTAGGATTTATTATCGTCGAACTATAGTCGGCAAACGACGAATGTCTACTCGACAGCTGCCGACTGGGGTGGAGTCGCCGCGCGGGAAGCTGGTCTACCTCTACCTCTCCACGAACGAGAGCGCGACGCTGGACGAACTCCACGGCGAACTCGACGTTCCTCGCATCACGCTGTACAGCGTGCTGAAGACGCTGCGCAACCGCGGGCTCGTCGAGCAGGACGGCGACAGCTACGTCGCTGCGCGCCCGCTCTAGGACTCCTCGACGGGGGTGAACGACCCCGTGACGTCCCACGAGTGGACGCAGTAGACGTCACCAACCTCGTCGTCGACCCGCCAGTTACCCGTCTCCTCGTCCCAGCGTTCCGAGCGCCCACACTGCGTGCACGTGCGCTCCTTCGGGGCTCGAATTTCGGCCATCACGCGTACGCAGTCGGCCCGCCGGCTTGAGTGTTCTGTCCACGACACCGCGAGTTCGACAGCCGCCGGTCCAAACAGTTACGGCATCGGCGCGCCCGGGTTCGGGCATGCAGTTCGGCATTCTCTCCACGGCGAACATCGGCGACGACTCAGTCGTTCCCGCGATTCAATCGACCGACCACGAGGTCCGCGCGATTGCCTCCCGGAGCGCGGACGCCGCGACCGCGTACGCCGACCGCCACGACATCCCCGAGACGTACGACTCCTACGACGCCCTGCTGGACGCGGACATCGACGCGGTCTACATTCCGCTCCCGAACAGCCTCCACGCCGAGTGGACGAAGCACGCCGCTGACGCCGGCCTCCACGTGCTCTGCGAGAAACCGCTCGCCGCGGACGCCGAGGAAGCCATCGATGTCGTCGAACACTGCGCGGACGCCGGCGTCACGCTCATGGAAGCGTTCATGTACCGCTACCACCCCCGGACGGTCCGCGCCGTCGACGTCGCGCGCGAGGAACTCGGTGACCTCCGCCACGTCCACGCGGAGTTCAGCTTCCAACTCGAAGATGGGCCGGACGTCCGTCTGGACCCCGACCTCGCCGGCGGCGCGCTCATGGACGTCGGTTGCTACCCCGTCAACGCCGCCCGAACGTTCCTCGGTGAACCTGCGCTCGTCTCCGGGCACACGCACGACCGCCGCGACGCGGGCGTCGACACGGAAGTCGCGGCCACGTTCGAGTTCGACGACGGCGCGACCGCCACCGTCGAAGCGAGCTTCGAGACGCCGTTCCACCAGACGCTCCGCGTTGAGGGCACCGAGGGCTGGCTGGAAGCCGATGCGACGTTCAACCCACTGGGCGAGGAAACGACACTCCGCTGGGGGACCGACGAGAAGACCGTCGAGGAGACGTTCGACCCGGTCGACTCCTATCGCCTCGAAATCGAGCACTTCGCAGCCAGCGTCGACGCCGGTCGCGACCCCCTAACCGACGGCGAGGAGGCCGTCGCGAACATGCGCGCCATCGACGCCATCTACGAGTCGTCGGCGACCGGCGACACGATTCCGCTGTAGTTGTGGGCGTGACTGCCCGCGAGCCGGCGCGCTCGAGGCACGCGGGAGCGAGACCCGAGCGACTGCCATTCCGGGCTTATGGACCGAGAAACTACGGTGTCGGCCGTCTCGACGATGGTAAAGTACGTGGGGATGTTCGCCGTGGCGCGACTCACGGCGGGCGTCGTGCTCGCCGTTGTCCCCGAGTCGTACCTCACCAGCCCACCGCGCTGTCCACGCTCGCGGAACTCGCGCTCGTCGTGGCCTCGCTGTACGTGGGACTGGGAGCCGTGAACAGAGTCGAAACAGCCGTGTTCGAGGACTGAGGCCCGCGGCGCCCAGTCGTTGGGTCAGGCGTGCTCGCTCCAGAACAGGTCTAGCTGGTCGCCGAGGAACTCCGGGGTCATGCGCGTGAACTCCTCGCGCTCGCCAGGTCCGAGGTACTCGAAGACGGAGTGGCGTGCGCCCTCGACGTAGCGCTGGCCGACAAACGCCCGCACGCCGACCTCCTCGGGGCCGCGAATCACGCGCCCGATTGCTTGCCGTGCACGCCGTACCGCCGGCACGGTCAGCGCGTCCTCGAAGGCGCCCGCCCCTCCGTCTTCGAGGACCTGAAGCCCGGGAACCTCCTGGGCCGTGTCTCCGTCCTGAACATTTCCCCGACATCCTTCTACCGGTTCACGGTCTCGGGCCCCGATCCCGATGAGAACTACGCCGTCGTGACCGCCTCCGCGACGGTCTTCGCCGAGGTCTTCCGGGAGGAGAGCGAGTCCCGCCTCGTGGACAGCCTGCGGGAGTACCTGCGCTACTACTACGGACGTCACCTGAAGAAATCGACTGACTTATCACAGAAGGCCTGCTGCACCGACGAGACACAAAAGCGCCACACTGAGATCCTGGAGCTGATCCCGGAGGAAGTGCGGCAGCGGCACTACGGCTGCGGCTGCCCTATACCGGACGACGATTTGAACGGGCTAACGGTGCTGGATCTAGGCTCTGGCGCGGGTGTCGATGCG
>CAXREU010000049.1:0-15494 GCA_964229715.1 Halobacterium sp. | reverse complement strand
GGCACCGAGAACACGACGACCATGCGCCCGGACTCGCCGGGCGCGGCGGTCACCGCCGACATTTTCTGGCGGAACTGCTGGCTGGCGTTCTCGAAGCGCTGGTGGCCGTAGTTCGTCCCGTTCACCGCCAGCGCGAAGTTCTGATTCCGCAGCACCAGTTGGGAGTCGCCCGCAGTCACGTTCAATTGGACGACGACGAACGTCTCGCCGTCGTCGGGCTGGTAGGTGTTGTTCGCGGTCTGCAGTTCGTCCTGCACGCGAACGTCCCACTTCGCGGTCGCGGTGGTGTTCTCACCGGCGGCCATCGAGAACGCCGTGAACGCCGGGCCCGCGTCGCCACCGCCGCCGACGAACGGCACGAAGCTCAGCACCGTCCCGCCCGCGAACACGGCCGCCAGAACCACCACGACTGCGACTACGATGGGGACGACCGGGATACCGCTGGGTAACCCACCCGGCGGGCTCGGTACGCCGTCGAGCAGCGACCCGTCGTCGCTTCCGGTGAACTGTTCGACGAGAGCCTCGGCGCCCTCGTCGCGGACCGACGACGCGAGCTCGTTCGGGTCGAGGAGGTGGATGTCGCCCGCGTCCGCGGCGCTCCGCGCCCCCGTCGTGAACCGGCCGCGGGTCGCCATCACGCGCACGTCGACGCCCTTCTTGTCGCAGAACGCCGCGAAGTCCTCGACCTCGGAGGCGCCGATTTCCGTGCCGGTCTCCGGCCGGACGCCGATGAGCCCGCGCTTGCCGTTGTCCTTGTCGCCGCCGACGAGGTAGGTGCCGTCGTCGTTCTCCGTGACCGACGTCGACCATCCCTTCTCCTCCCAGAACGCCGCGAGGAAGTGCGGGAACTCCGACGCCGACATCTCGTTGAACATCACGCACCCCTCCCGGTCGGACGCGTACTCTGTCCCGTCATGCAGTCCCCAGGTGTATCGTAATCACCACGGCGCCCCCTCATAAACGGTCGGGTCCGCGGCGCGCCGCCAACAGCAGGGCCGCGACGACCGCGACGACCGTCGTTACGGGCGATAGCGGCACGAACCCGCCCGACGAGTTGTTACTGTTCGCGACTGGTGCCAGCGGCTCTTCCTCGTCGACGTGTAGCGTCACCTCCGTCGCCGTCGGTGCTGTTGTCTGCGTCGCGGTCGTGGTGTTGGTCGGTTCGCTCGATGTCTCCGGCTCGACGACCGCCGTCTCCGCGACCGGCGACCCCGACGCCTCGTACGTCGGGTCGTCGGCATCTAACTCGCCGTTCCCGTTCGCGTCCACGATTGCGGTCGCGGTCACGTTCGTCGGGCCGGAAAGCGACGCGTTCAGCGGGATGTCGACGCTGCCGTTGGTCATCTGTGAGAGCGACTCCGAGGTGCCGACCGTCTCGTTGTTCGCGGTTAACCGGAGGAATCCGCCCCGGGAGAGCGTCACGCGCTCGACGGTTACCGTGTCGTTCCTGGCTACTTGCGACGGGAACAGTATCGACGCTTCCGCGGCAGTCAGCCGGACTGTCCTGCGCGTCTCGTCCTCGTAGTTTTGCACCCACAGCGGGAACTCCGCTGGCCGGTCGGCGTTCGCGAAGTCGAACGTCGTTCCGAACGTTCCCTCCCCCGACACCTGGACGTCGGATTGCCAGAGTCGCGGTGGGTCGCCATCCTCGTGGAGCGCGCGCACGTTCAGCGTCGTTCCCGGGAGGAGGTTCGACTCCCCCGAAATCTGCAGCTGGTCGCCGTCCCACGGCGCGAGCGTGTAGCCGGGGTCGGCGCGGATACTCACGGACGGCTCCACGAGTGTCACCCGCTCCGTGAGCAGCGTCTGGTTCTCCGAGAACAGTGGATTCTGCGTCTCGTCGACGGCGAGTTCGAACTCGTAGGTGTGGTTCGACCCCGTGCCGATGTCGACGCTGCTAGTGTCCCAGAGCACAGCGAGCTGACCGCTACCGCCACCGAACTGTGCAGCCACGCGCAGGTCCCCGGTGGTGTACGTCTCGGCTTCCGTATTCGGCTCTGGGTCGAGCTCCTCGATGCGCATCTCGAAGCCCTCGCTGGCTAACGCTTGGACGGACGCGTCGCCGTCGAACGGTGCGCCGTACCCGCTCTCGTTCTCGTCGACGACGAACGCTGCGTAGTCGCCGAGCACCACGTTGTCGTTGCCGCGGCCGATTTCCGCGTGCGTCTGGACGGTGCCGAGCGCGTTCCCGCCGCCATCCTCGAAGAAGCCGCCGCGTAGTGCGCCGGTTTCACTGGTCAATTCGCCGTTCGGGAGCACTGTCAGCGTCCCGTACGCTTCCGTCTCCCCGTCGATGGTGACTTCGAGGACGTACTCGCCGGGCTGGATAGCCTCGTCCAACGGCGGTCCCTGCAGGTCTGCTGCGCCACCCGAGATGAATTCGCCGCCGGTCTCACCGTCCGACCGGTAGGTGTTGAAGGTGACCGTGTCGGACCCGCTACCGCCGAGGCCGACCAGCACCTCGAAGCCGCCGCCCGAGATGGTCAAGTTCGCGGGTCCGGAGTGACCGACGTTGATATCGACCGTCCCGCCCCGCGTTACGGTGTAGTCCCCGACTGACGCGGACGCCTGCGTGTCCGCAGCCGCCGGCGCAATACCTGCGAATCCGGCGGCGACTAACACGAGCGCGGCGACGAGGGGGGCGAAGCGGGTGTGTGCCATAGCCGATTGCAGTTCGCCCTTCACTTCCGCGCCGTCGTATAAATACGGCAGGGTGTCGGGTTAGCTACCGAACACGTCTCCGGACCGGAGCACCGCTGTTCGCGTTTCGATACTGCGAGGACCGTCTGAGCGAACCGCCGAGGTTCTATATCGTAGAATATAATGTATGGGGAGGGGGGAGGGGGGGGTGAACGCGAGAGTGCAGCCGCTGGGGGATTTGTGCGCGAGCGACGCGAAGCCGTCAGAATTCGGTGACGGAGCCGAACGAGCCGCTCGCGACCGCGTCCGCGACCGCGGACTCGTCGACGTCCGGGACGTCGCCGGGGTACTTCTGCTGGAAGTAGCCGACGATGTTTCCGACGTCGCGGGCCAGCAGCTCGCGGGCGTTCTCGTGGTCGCTCGGGGTGGCCTGCGGCCAGTCGAACAGCGTCACGCCGTCCTCGCTGACGAAGACGTTGTACTCGCTGATGTCCGCGTGCACGTAGCCCGCGTCGTAGGCGGTCGCCATCTCCCGGAGCACCAGGTCGAGGACGCCGCTCGCCTGCTCAGGTTCCAGTTCCGCGCGCGAGAGTTCCACGCCGTCGATGCGCTCCATCACGATGGCGTGGCGGTTCTGGTCGACCGGCCGCGGAACGTTCACGTCCGGGTACAGCGTCTCTAGGGCGTCGTACTCGCGCTCGGCGGCCTTCCGCGCGGTGTACTGCCAGGACGTGTGCTCCTTGTCGCTGGTGTAGTCGCGGCCGCGGTGGACCTCCCGGAACTGCGTGTACCCCTCGCGGTGGAACTTCAGCGCCATCGGGCGGAACGACTGCACCTCGTAGACGTCGCTCTCCTTGCCGACGCCGAGCGGCGACCCGAAGCCCTCGACGGTGTCGCGTTCGGCGAACGCGTGTAACGCGAGCGCGTCGTAGCCTGCGAACGTGAGCTGGACGCCCTCGTACTGGATGGTCTTCCGTTCGAGGAACTCCAGGTCGAGCATGCGGTCCAGCCGGTAGTCGACCTCCTCCTTCGTCAGCCGGGAGAACTCCGGGAGTTTCCCGCGGCTGACCCACTCCGAGAACCGCATTCCGTGTTCGACCCCGGAGAGCAGGTGGAAGTCCTCCGGGTCGAGGTCCGCCATCTCGGCGGCGACGTTCCGAACCATTCGCGCGAATCTAGCGGGCCGGCGGGTAAAAGCTACGCGCCGTGTGGCGACGACGCGAAATCCGTCCTCACAGGTCATCTCGTCGTGGGAGCGTGCCGCGTCACGTGTATTTTGTAGGAATTTGGCGACTCTATGCCCTTCTCTAGCCGATATTCTGTGTTCTGCGAAAACCCGAGCACACACCCAATAAATCACATGCGACGATATAGAAATCGAATATCGCGGTCGTCCGCGCCGCTTATCCGGCCACAGATTGCCACGGCGCTCGCGGCGCTCAATGGACGCAGCCGAGCGGAACCGCAGACGCACGGCTTTTTGCCGGTGGCCGCGAACCGCGTGGTATGACGCTGGCCGACCGCGAGTGGCGGCTGATTCCCCAGGAGGCCCGCGACGGGCCGATGCAGATGGCGCTAGAGGAGGTCGCCGCGGAGACCGCTGCCGACGGCGGCCCGCGGACGGTCCGCGCGTACCAGTGGTCGCCGTCGACGCTCTCGATGGGGTACCGGCAGGACGCGGGCTCCGTCGACTGGGAGTTCGCCGAGCGCGAGGGAATCACCGTGACGCGCCGGCAGACCGGCGGCGGCGGCATCTACCACGACGAGTTCGCGGACATCTCCTACAGCATCGTCGCGCCCGCTGACGAACTCCCGGGTGATTTGATGGACTGCTACGAGGTACTCTGCGAGCCGATTCTGTCGGCGTTCCACGCGATGGGCGTCGACGCCGAGTTCGTCCCCGAGGAACACCCCGCGATTCACGAGCCGGCGTGCTACCTGCGCGCGCTCCACCCCGCCCACGACATCGCTGTCGACGGCCGCAAAATCAGCGGGAACGCCCAGTACCGCACCCGGGACGCGGTCATCCAGCACGGGTCGCTGTCGTACGCGCTCGCGCCCGACGCCCACCTCGGCGTGTTTGCCGACCCCGGTATCGACACCGAGCGGTTCCGCGAACGCGTGACGAGCATCCACGAGGAAGCCGGAATCAGTCGCGAGGACGCCGTTACAGCGCTGGAAGACGCGCTCGCGGAGTGGTGTGACGCCCGCGTCGGCCAGTGGACGGACGACGAACTCGACGCAGCGCGCGAGCTCGCCGACGAGAAGTACGCAACCGACGACTGGACGCGGGAGCGGACTGCTTAGCTGAACCCGAACGTCTCCGCCTCGCCACCGACGTGTTCCTCGACGGCTTCCCGAATCTCGCCCAGCGGCGGCTGGTCGCGCGTCGGGTCCAGTGGGTGTTCGCCAATCCAGCGGTACTGGACGACGCCGTCGGTGTCGACGAGGAACACCGAACGCTTCGCGCGCGGAAACACCTTGAACGTCCGGTACGTGACACCGAAGGCGTCCGAGAGGGCGAGGTCGGTGTCGGCGTACAGCGGGAACTCGATGTCGAGGTAGTCGATAAACTGCCGATGGGTCGCTACGCGGGACTTGCTTGCGCCGACCACGTGCACGTCCTCGGTGGACGTGAACCAGCCGTAGTCGCGGAACGAACACCACTCCGAGACGCAGTCCGGGCTGAAGTCGTTCGTGTAGAAGACGACCAGCACCAGCCGGTCATCGTAGAGCTCCGACAGCGGCGTCTCCTCGACGCTGTCGTCCGGATAGACCAGTGGCGCCGCCACGTCGGGCACCTCGTTGCCTACGTCGAGCGCGTCCCCCGCGGTCATACCGTCACGAGCGCGCTCGGCCGGCAAAGGTGTTGCGACGGTTCGAAGCCTCTTTGCCCCCTGCGGCGAACGACAGCGTATGCGAGTAGGCGCACACGTCTCTATCGCGGGCGGCGTCGACAACGCCGTCGAGAACGAACTGGACGTCGGCGGGAACTGCGGACAGATTTTCACGCACTCGCCGCAGGTCTGGCAGGACCCGAATATCGGCGACGACGAAGCCGCCGCGTTCCGCGAGGGCTCTGACGAACACCTCGACGGCCCGTGGGTCATCCACTCGTCGTACCTCGTGAACCTCTGCACGCCCAAAGACGACCTCCGCGAGAAGTCCGTCGACAGCATGCAGAAGGAAGTCGACGCCGCCGACAAACTCGGCATCGAGTACGTCAACGTCCACCTCGGCGCGCACACCGGCGCGGGCGTCCAGCAGGGCCTCGACAACGCCGTCAGCGCGCTCGACGAACTCGACATCCCCGACGGCGTCACCGTGCTCGTGGAGAGCGACGCGGGCTCGGGCACGAAGCTCGGCGGCGACTTCGAGCACCTCGCGTACGTCCTCGACGAGTCCGCCCACGACCTCGGCGTCTGCGTCGACACCGCGCACGCGTTCGCCGCGGGCTACGACCTCTCGACGGCCGACGCCGTTGCGGAGGCGCTCGCGGAGTTCGACGACATCGTCGGCTTCGAGCACCTCCACTGCGTCCACCTCAACGACTCGAAACATGACTGCGGCACGAACAAGGACGAGCACGCCCACATCGGCGAAGGCCGCATCGGCGAGGCGGGGATGGACGCGTTCGTCAACCACGACGCCATCACCGACGTCCCGCTCGTGCTGGAGACGCCCCACGAGGACGGGCGCGGCTTCGAGTGGAACATCCAGAAAGTGCGAGAGCTGCGTGGCCGAGCGGAGTGAGGCCACGGGAACGCGAGCGACGACTACGGAGCCGCGAGCTGCGAGGCGAGTAGACAGCCAGCGTTCGGACCCCGCCGCTTTTGCCGACCCCGGTTTTCAGTGAGGGTGTGCGCCGATTCAGCGCCGACTATCTCGAGGAGACGCGCCGCGGGATGTGGACCGAGCGCGAGGCGTTGGACGCGCTGGAGCTGTCCAGTCGCGAGCGGATTCTCGACGTCGGCTGCGGTACGGGAGAGCTCACGGCCGTGTTCCGCGAGGAGTCCGACGCCGACGTGCTCGCGCTCGACGCGGACGCCGACCTGCTCGGGCACGTCGACGCCGACGAGCGCCTCGTCGGGGACGCGACGCGACTGCCGTTCCGCGAGGACGTCTGCGACCTCGTCGCGTGCCAGGCGCTGCTCATCAACCTCCCGGACCCCGTCGCCGCCATTCGAGAGTTCTCGCGCGTGTCCTCGGACCTCGTGGCGGCGGTCGAACCGAACAACGCCGCCGTCACCGTGGAGTCGACGGTCGCGAGCGAGCCGACGCTCGCGGCGCGCGCCCGCGACGCGTACATCGAGGGCGTGGAGACGAACGTCTCGCTGGGCGCCGACGCCGCGGACTGCTTCGAGGAAGCCGGACTCGTTGACGTCTCGACGACGCGGTACGAGCACGTGCAGGCCGTCCAGCCGCCGTACGGCGAAGCCGCACTCGAAGCTGCTGCGCGGAAGGCGACCGGAGAACGGCTCGCCGAGCAGCAGCCGACGCTCGCCGCGGGCGGGCTCTCTTCGGACGCCTACGACGCGCTACGTGCGGAGTGGCGCGAGATGGGGCGCGAGGTCGTCGCGCAGATGCGCGAGAACGACTACGAGCGCGTCGAGACCGTGCCGTTCTACGTGACGGTCGGGCGCGTTCCCGAGTAATTGCCCACGAACTGCGGTGGTTTTCCGCTTCTCCGGAGTTTATTCGCGTCCGGGTCGACTTCGTCGTATGGACGACAGAGTCCGCCGTCACGCCGAAATTCTCGTCGAGGACTGCACCGATGTCCAGCCCGGGGACATGGTGTTGGTGCGCGCGTCGAAGGAAGCCGAGGACCTCGTCGTCGCGCTGTACGAGCAGCTCGGCGAGGTCGGTGCGCGGCCGACCACGCAGTGGGGGAACGCTCGCGCAGCGCGCGCGTACAACCGAGCGATGGACATCGACGACTACGAGACGAAAGCCCACGACCTCGCTGCCATGGAGGAGACGGACGTCGTCTTCCTGATCGGCGGTGGTGGGAACGCCTTCGAGACCAGCGACGTGCCGCCGGAGAAGTCACAGGCCGCGAGCCGCGCGAACGGCCCGATTCTCGAAGAGCGACTGGGCAAGCGCTGGGTCATCACCCAGCACCCGACGGCCGCGAGCGCGCAGAAGGCCGAGATGAGCACGGAGGCCTACGAGGAGTTCGTCTACGACGCAATCAATAAGGACTGGGACGAGCAGCGCGAGTTCCAGGCCCAGATGGTCGAGCTTCTCGACCCAGCCGACGAAGTCCGCGTCGTTTCCGGTGATACGACCGACATTACGATGAGCGTCGCGGGGATGGACGCGGCCAACGACTGGGGCACGAAGAACATGCCCGCGGGCGAGGTGTTCACGTGCCCGGTGCCGGACAGCGTCGACGGCGAGGTGCTGTTCGACAAGCCCCTCATCCGGCAGGGCAAGGAAATCACGGACGCGTGGCTCGAGTTTGAGCATGGTAAGGTCGTGGACTTCTCGGCGGGGCAGAACGAGGCCGCGCTCGAAGGTATCCTGAACACCGACGAGGGGTCGCGCCGGCTCGGCGAGCTGGGCATCGGGATGAACCGCGACATCGACCGCTTCACCTACAACATGCTCTTCGACGAAAAAATGGGCGACACCGTCCACATGGCCGTCGGCGGCGCCATCGCGGAGTGCGTCCCCGACGACCAGCCGTTCAACGAGTCCGCGACGCACGTGGACCTAATCGTGGACATGAGCGAGGACTCGTTCATCGAGATCGACGGGGAAGTCGTCCAGCGCGACGGGACGTTCAAGTTCGAAGACGGCTTCGAGGCGTAGCGGCCTTTTTAGCGTAGATTTTTGCGGCGCGAGCGAGGCGAGCGCCGGAAAAAGGTACGTGCAAGTCGTCCAGCGCGACGGGACGTTCAAATTCGAAGGATAGCGTGGTTCGGAACGCAGTGAGTGAGAACCACGGGCAGCCGAACGGCGAACGAAGTGAGCCGTGAGGACGGCTTCGCGGACGAGTAATGACTACTGGTGTCTCGTCTCACGTTCGGGGCTAACAGGCGGCGTCGCGTCCGACTGGGACCGCCGCACTCCCGCCTCCCCCAGCCGGCGAGTCGTCAGGTCACGCGCCGGGTTGGGCCCGGCTTCGCACTTCAAACTACGTCGCCGCGGACGGTCGCGCCCTCGGCCCGCTCGCGGCGGGTTTCGACGGCGTCGGCGGCGACTTCGGCTTCTTCCTCGTCCGCACCGAGCATCTCCAGGGCGCCCGCGAGCGTGGGGAAGACGAGTTCGCCGTCGCGGAGCTTCTGGAAGGCGTCGTCACTGCGCTCGCCGTCGGCCCACAGGCAGACGCCGCGCGGGTCGAGGACGTTCTCGTAGGTTTCGGTGGCTCGCGCGCCCTCGAGGCGCTGGGTGACGTTGTCCTCGAAGCCCGCGTTACACACTTCGAGGTGAATCGGCTCGTCGTCGTCCACGAGGTGTGCGGCGAGGCAGCGCTCGGGCGCGACGTGGCCGCTCTCGTTCGCGCGCAGGAACTCGGGGTGGTCGTCGGCCCACGACGCGCGCACGGTCTTCCCGACGCCCTTCACGCCGTACTCGCGCTCGAACTCCACGGCGCGGTCGGCGTCGTCGCCGCGCATGAGGATGTCCTTCGTGAGGTAGACGTCCAGGCGCTCGACGGGGTCGAGACCGAGCGCGACGTCGCCGTACACCCAGAGTTCGCGCACGGGGACCGGCATCTCCTCGCTCGCGACGGTGTCGACGAGTTCCTCCACCCGGTCGACGGCGGCAGCTCTGTCCATCGCTTCTCCGTAGCCCGCGAACGCCGAAAACGGTTCCGCACGCGCCCACCGACGCCGGGAATCGAAAGACCGACCCTCGCCGAGCCCCTACGACGGGTAATTCGGGTCGGTCCGCTCGGACTGACGAATCACCATGCCAGCTACGCAAATCAAAGACCCCGTCCACGGCTACGTCGAACTCGACCAGCCGCTCGTCGACAACGTCCTCGACAACCGCGCGTTCCAGCGTCTCCGCCACGTTCGCCAGCTCTCGGCGACCTACCTCGTCTACCCGGGCGCGAACCACACGCGCTTCGAGCACTCGCTGGGCGTCTACTACCTCGCACGCACCGTCTTCGAGAACCTCCGCGAGCAGTCGTACTTCTACCGCGACGCCACCACCGCGGAACTCGATGGCATCCAACGCACGCTCGAATGCGCGGCGCTCCTTCACGACGTCGGCCACCCGCCGTTCTCGCATCTGGGCGAGCGCTTCATCGACACCGATGACCTCCAGGCGCGACTCGCCGACCGCGGGCTTCGCGACGCATTCGTCGAGGCTGGCGTCGGCGACGCCCCGATTCGGGAGGCGTCCGCGCACGAACTCCTCGGCTGTCTCATCGTCCTCGAGGAGTTCGCCGACGGTCTCCGCGAGATGAGCGTCGACCCCCACGACGTCTGCGCGCACATCCTCGGGTACAGTCTCGAGTACGAGCGCGGCGGCCGCTGGCAGCACGGCGTCGCTGCCCAGATTCTGCATTCGCCCATCGACGTCGACCGCCTCGACTACATCACGCGGGACAACCAGATGACGGGCGCGGACGTTCTCAGTTTCGACACCGACCGCATGGTCGGCTCGTACACTGCTCATCCGGAGGAAGGCCTCGCCCTCTCGGACAAAGCGCTCTCGACCATCGGCAACTACCTCGAAGGCCGCATCGCGGTGTACATGTGGGTGACCCAGCACCACAAGTCCGTCTACGCGCACGTGCTCCTCAGCGAGCTGCTCGACGAACTCGCCGCGCTCGCGGACGAACCGCCAGTCACGACCGAGCGCGTCCTCGACGACGAAATCGACGACAACACGCTGATGGAACGCCTGCGCGTCGCCGCCAGCGAGCACCCCGACTCCACGCTCGCCGCGCTCTACGACCGCTTCCGTGCGCGCCGCTTTCCCGAGACCTGCTGGAAGCACCGCATCGCGTACGCCGACCGCGTGGACGCGGACCTCGACGCGTTCAGCGACTGGCTCGTCGCCCACGCCGACCGCCTCGAAGCCGACCTCGCCGCCGAACTCGGCGTCCCCGACCACGAGGTCTGGGTCGAACAGTCCTACGTCCCCGAATACGAGCCCCAAGACCTCGAAGACATCCCCATCGCGTACGGCGGCACCACCCGCTCGGTCGGCGACTGGGGCCTCTACGGCGAGCGCGCGTTCGACCGCCCCATCCCGTTCGTCTACGTCCCTCACGGCGTCGAGAAGGAAGCAACCGGCACGCTCGTCGACTGGTTCCACGCCGAGAAGTACGACCAGGCGTAACGGCGGGCTGTTCTCTGAACTTTCGCAATCGGTGGCGTCGCTCACGGTATCGCGTCTACCGACAATCGCGCTGCTCGCGGCTCACTTTGCTCACGATTCACTCCGTTCCCCGCTCGCTCTAACGTGGGCTCGCTGCGCTCGCCCACGCTGGCCACAACGGTCAAGCGCCATCCGCCACCGCGCCTACACATGGGCGACCAGACTTTCCGCGTGCTCGCAGCGCTCCGCGAACTCGCCGCTGAGACCGACGAGGCACCGCCGACGGACGAAATCGCGACCCGCGCGGCCGTCTCCATCGGCGTCGCGGAACGCGAGTTGAACACGCTCGACGCCGTGGGTGCGACCGAGGAACTCGACGCGGACGGCGAGCGCTTCGAGCCGACTGACATGGCCGTCGAGGACGTGGCGCGACGCGTCGACACCATCGCCGAACTCGACACCGACGAGCGCTCCGCGCTGCTCGAAGCACTCCGGCGCGGCGATGTCGACCCCGCCGACGTACTCTACGACATCCACGACGCTCGCGACGCCGCCGACCGCGCCGCGAGCTCCGAATTCGCGGGCTGACTCACCGCTCGCGCTTTTTCGCGACCGATTCTGTGCGCGGCACTCCCGCACAGCCACGAATTTGCTATCCCGAAATAGGATTTATTGGTCGGGGGTTCGCCGAGACGTAACGGTGAAACGCCGGCGCTGCCAACGCGTACGTAATGGACTGCACCAAGTGCGACCGCGAGGCCGTGATGCATGCGGCGTACTCCGGCGCGCACCTCTGCGAGGGCCACCTTTTCGAGAGCGTCGAACGCCGGGTGCGGCGGCGCATCCGCGAGGACGACATGCTGCCCGACGACGCGACGCCGGAGGACCCCGAAACGTGGGTTATCGGCCTCTCCGGTGGGAAGGACAGCGTCGTCCTCACGGACATCCTCTCGGAGACGTTCGCGGAGGACCCACGCATCGAGCTGGTCGCGCTCACAATCCACGAGGGCATTGAGGGCTACCGCGACGAGAGCCTCGCGGCCTGCGAGGAACTCACCGCGGACCGCGACATCCGCCACGAGGTCGTCACGTACGCCGACGAGTTCGATGTCGAGATGGACGACGTCGTCGACGACGACCCGCTGGACATGGCGCCCTGCGCGTACTGCGGGGTGTTCCGCCGCGACCTCCTCGCGCGCTACGCCGAGGAGTACGACGCGGACAAACTTCTCACCGGTCACAACCTCGACGACGAGGCCGAGACCGCGCTGATGAACATCTTCGAAGGGAACGTCGAACAGGTCGCCAAACACTTCGACGCGAGCCTCGGGCCGTTCGACGAGCGCACGCCCAAGGAGGACATGATTCCGCGCGCGAAGCCGCTCCGCGACGTCCCCGAGAAGGAAGTCGCGCTGTACGCCCAACTCCGGGACCTCCCGGTCCACATGGCGGAGTGCCCGCACTCCAGCGAGGCGTTCCGCGGCGAGATACAGGACCTCCTGCTGAAGCTCGAAGAGAACCATCCGGGCACGCGGCACTCCATCATGGCCGGCTACGAGGAACTCGCGGGGCTCGCCGCCGACCAGTACAGCGACGAGGACGCGGACGTCGGCGAGTGCGAGGAGTGTGGCGCGCCGACGACGCGCGACCAGTGCCGGAAGTGCGCGCTCGTCGACGCCGTAAACGCGGTGTAAGCGTGCGACACCCGTAGCTTCGGTGTCGCGGGCGACCGCAAAAGAACCGGTCGGTTACCGGATGACGTCGAGGCCGTTGTTCTTCTCGACTTCTTCCTTGCCACCGTCGGAGTGCGCGCCGAACTCGTTCGCCGTGCCGGCGCCCTCGTCGACGGCGCGCTGCTTCGCGTCGGCGTCGACGTCTTTGAGCTCCTGTCGGGACTTGTCCGCCTGCTTCTGCGTGCTCGGTCCGAGCACCTGCGCGGACTGCACGCCGGTCATGATGGCCATGACGCGGAATTTCCCCTTGTAGTTCTCCTGGATGCGGGCGCCCCAGATGACGTTCGCACTCGCGTCCAGCCGCTCGGTGATGTTGTCCGCGATGCCCTCGGCCTCTTTCAGCGTGAGGTCCGGGCCACCCGTGATGTGGACGAGCCCGCCGCTTGCGCCGCGGTAGTCGACGTCCAGCAGCGGGTGGTTCATCGCGTCCTTGACGACCTCGTTGGTCTTGTTCTTGTCCTGGGTTTCGCCGACGAGCATCACCGCGACGCCGCCCTGATTCATGATGGCGGTCATGTCGGCGTAGTCCAGGTTGATGAGGCTGGGCTGGGTAATCGTCTCGCTGATGCCCTTGACGGTCTCCGCGATGATCTGGTCCATCACGGAGAACGCCTTCCCGATGGGGAGGTTGGGCACGTAGTCGAGCAGCCGGTTGTTGTCGAGGACGATGATGGAGTCCGCTTCTTCGCGGAGCTTCTCCAGGCCCTCCTCGGCTTTCACCGTGCGGGCGCGCTCGACGTTGAACGGCGTCGACACCATGCCGACGACGATTGCGCCCTGCTCTTTGGCGATTTTCGAGACGACGGGCGCGGCACCGGTGCCGGTGCCGCCACCCATGCCGGCGGTCACGAACACGAGGTCCGCGTCGCCGAGCACTTCTTTGATGGTGCCTTGGGCCATCTCGGTGGCGCGCTCGCCCATCGAGGGGTCGCCACCCGCGCCGAGGCCGTTCGTCAGGGACTTCCCGACGAGAATCTTCGTGTCGGCCTCGATCATCTTGAGGTGCTGTTTGTCGGTGTTGATGGCGACCGTGTCGGCGCCTTCGACACCGATGTTGTACAGCCGGTTGACGGTGTTGTTGCCCGCGCCGCCTGCGCCCACGATGACGATTCGTGGGTCGCCGAACTCGTCGCCGTCGCTGTCGGCGTCCATCTCGCGTTGTTCGGCTTCGGCGTTATCGAGGGCGTCCTGAACGATATCCTGCATCGTTAGACCTTCGCCCAGCTGTTGGTGCTGGTCTGTTCGGTTTGTTCGTCTATCATCTCACGGACCGCCGACCGAATCGCCTCGCTGCGATTCGGGAACTTACCCCGTTCGACCATCTGTTCGACCTCGTCAATCTGCTGTTTCGGAATGCGGAGTGTCACACGCTCCATATTTGGTATCCCCGTTGTGGTAAGACGGCGTTTGGTTCCGTCCGTGTCTTACAGAATCGTTTGGCAGGTCATAATCCCGCGCTGTTGTGCGATTCTCTGTAAGACAACCGTCTTACGTACCACTACCCACAGCGTCACAACGTATATAATTAACGGCGGTTGTAAACAAGTGTCTTACCGGTCGAGCGCGTCCGCCGACGCGGTCCGCCGCCCGCAGTGCGGACAGAACGACCAGTCCGCTCGCACCTCGTCGCCGCACTCGCAGAACACGCGGTGAGTCGCCTTCTCCCCGCAGTTCGGACAGAACACGTGGTCGTCGGACAGTGACTCGCCGCACTGCCCGCAGTTCTGTTCGTGGCTGCGGTCCGTTGAGCGTCCACGGCCTTCGTCGCGTGCCGGTTCACGACGCGGCGCACGCTGGTCGTCGCGCCGTGGCTCCGCGCGCAGCCCCTCGGCGGTATCGACCGTAATTCGCACGTTTACGTCGCGCTCGGGGCTGCGTGGGCCGAGTCGCCGGTCGACGAGTTCGTCGACACGTTCGGCGACGACGTCGTCGATGCTGTCGTCCGCGTCGGACGCCTCGCCATCGAGGTACGCCCGAAGCGCCGCGCGCATGACCTCGCTCTTGGATTCGTCGAGGTCGTCGACGGCGGCCACGAGGTCGTCATCTGCGCGGAAGGTAATCTTCGACATGCCCGTTCGGTAGTACGTACCACCGCCGGGGACTTCAACCCATCCCACGCGTCTGACGCCCGGCATCCGTTCCCGAATGGTAACCCTTAAATCCGAACCACGGCGTACGAAAGAGTGCATCCGCCCTTAGCTCAGACTGGTAGAGCAGTCGACTGTAGATCGACTTGCCCCCCGTTCAAATCGGGGAGGGCGGACTTTCTTCCCGGTCGATTCGTGGCCGTTTACGCGGCAGTAAATCCGTCGTCGCGCTATCAGTCGGCACTCGCTGCCCTGCGTGCGCGAAGTCTCGTGTGGATTACCGGTGTCGCGAGGAGGACGGATACGACACTGAGAAGCGAGGGAATGAATACGTTCCGTACTGGCGTGAGAAGGGCTGTCAGGGCGAACGTGGCGGGGAAGACGGCCCACCCACCACAGATGACACACGCTTTGTGTCGCACACTCCAATCACTTCATATAAATCACATAAAGGCGGCGTCGTGTTCTCACGTGCTGCAGTACCACTCATGCCACCGGTCACTCCTTCTGTTGTCCGGCTCTCGGAGAAATTATCGCCATAGTTACATTGGAATTTTCGACGAACTCCCCGAAAATATTTTGCCCAGCAACGCGGAACCACTGCACGTGACACACCTAGTCGCGGACGACACCTGTCGGTCACTCGCGGAGGTGTTGCCGGACGTGGTGACCGTCGACGTTGCGGCAGTCCGTGACGTCGTCGCTCGCGACGACCCGGACGTCGTCGTCGTGGACGCGGCCACGGTCGCCGACC
>CAXREU010000048.1:0-28435 GCA_964229715.1 Halobacterium sp. | reverse complement strand
CGTTGGTTTGATGCGTTCTCGGTCGCGATTCGGTCCCATGCCAGCCATCGACACGACCGGCTTGACGAGGCGTTTCGATGGCTGGCATGGGACCGAATCGCGACCGAGAACGCATCAAACCTACGTTAGGTCAAATCGCGGTGAGAGTTCTCGCGGTCGGCTACCACTCGCCGGGTTCGGGCGCGACACCCGCGTCCTCGCCCCCGTCGCCAGTGAGGTCGTACTCCTCGCGGAGTTCGCGAATCCGGTCGCGGATGTCCGCCGCGAGCTCGAACTCGAGGTTGCTCGCGGCCGCCTCCATGCGTTCCTCGAGGTCCTCGACGAGGATGGCGGCCTCTTGCTCGTCGCTCGGGCCGTCGCCGGCGACGTCGGAGGTGTCGGTCTCCGCGCCGGGGAGGTTCATGTCGCCGACCTCCTTGTCGATGGTCGTCGGCGTGGTGCCGTGTTCCTCGTTGAACTGGCGCTGGATGCGGCGGCGGCGCTGGGTCTCCTCGATGGCGTCCCGCATCGCGTCCGTGCGCTCGTCGGCGTACAGCACGACCTCGCCGTTGACGTTCCGGGCGGCGCGGCCCATCGTCTGCACGAGGCTGGTCTCCGAGCGCAGGAACCCCTCCTGGTCGGCGTCCAGAATCGCGACCAGCGAGACTTCCGGGATGTCCAGCCCCTCGCGCAGGAGGTTGATGCCGACGAGCACGTCGTACTCGCCGAGCCGGAGCCCGCGTACGAGCTCGTGGCGTTCGAGCGTGTCCGTCTCGTCGTGCATGTACTCGACGGCGACGCCCGCCTCTTCGAGGTACTCCGTGAGGTCCTCGGCCATGCGCTTGGTGAGCGTCGTCACGAGCACGCGCTCGTCGTTCGCGACGCGGTCGTCGATGCGGTCCATCAGGTCCTCGACTTGGCCCGTCGCGTCCGCGACGTCGATTTCGGGGTCGACGAGGTGCGTCGGGCGGACAATCTGCTCGACGACCTGTTCGGACTGCTCGCGCTCGTAGTCGCCGGGCGTCGCGGAGACGTACAGCGTCTGGTCGGTCTTCTCCGCGAACTCCTCGAACGTCAGCGGGCGGTTGTCGTACGCCGTCGGGAGCCGGAAGCCGTTCTCTACGAGACTGTCCTTCCGGGACTTGTCGCCCGCGTACTGGCCCTTGATTTGAGGGACGGTGCGGTGGGACTCGTCGATGACCGTCAGGAAGTCGTCCGGGAAGTAATCCAGGAGCGTGTAGGGCGCGTCCCCGGGCTCGCGGTCCGAGAGGTACACCGAGTAGTTCTCGATGCCCGAACAGTAGCCCGCCTCTGCCATCATCTCGAGGTCGAACGTGGTGCGCTCCTCGATGCGCTGGGCGGCGACCATGTCGCCGTTGCGCTCGAAGTGCCGGACGCGTTCGTGCATGTCCTCGCGAATCTTCTCGATGGCGTCCTCCATCTCGTCCTCGGGCACCGAGTAGTGCTCCGCCGGGTGGAACAGGACCGCGGGCTCCTCGCTCTCGACGCTCCCCTCGAGCGGGTCGAGTTTCGCCATCCGGTCGACCTCGTCGCCCCAGAACTCCACGCGCACGGGGTAGCGCCCGTACATCGGGAACACCTCGACGGTGTCCCCCCGGACGCGGAACGTGCCCTGCGTGAAGTCCACGTCGTTGCGCTCGTAGTTCAGGTCCACGAGCCGCCCGAGCAGTTCGTCGCGCTCGATTTCCTGGCCGACTTCGAGGCGGAGGCTCATCTCCTCGTAGTTGCGCGGGTCGCCGAGCCCGTAGATGGCGGAGACGGAGGCGACCACGATGACGTCGTCTCGCGTCAACAGCGAGCGCGTCGCGGAGTGACGCAGCCGGTCGATTTCGTCGTTGATGGAGGCGTCCTTCTCGATGTACTTGTCCGTCTGCTCGACGTACGCCTCCGGCTGGTAGTAGTTGTAGTACGAGACGAAGTACTCGACGGCGTTGTCCGGGAAGAGGTTCCGCAGCTCCTCGTAGAGCTGGGCCGCGAGCGTCTTGTTGTGCGCGATGACCAGCGTCGGCTGCTGGAGCTGTTCGACCACCCACGAGACGGTGTTGGTCTTCCCGGAGCCCGTCACTCCGAGCAGCGTCTGTGCGTCGGCGCCGCTCTCGAACCCCTCGACCAGCTGCTCGATGGCGTCGGGCTGGTCGCCCGCGGGGTCGAACGGCGCGTCCACGCGGAACGGCACGTCGGCCTCCGGCCGGTCCGGCTGGAGGGGACCGCTGGCGTCGCTCATTATCCGAGAGTAGGCGCGAGGACACTTCAGGGGCTCGCCGCCGGCGGCGTGCTCGAACGCAGTGAGAGCACGTTACCGCGAGCGGGGAGAACCCGACACCAGACACTTGGCGGCGCCGGCCGAACCGCCGATAATGCCCTCCAGACGCGACGTGTTGAAGGCCGGCGCGCTTGGTGCAGCGGGCGTGCTCGCGGGCGGTGCAGCGCGCTACGGTGCGTGGTCCCCGGCGCCGCTGGACGCACCCGAGGGGACGTGGCTGCAGCCGCGCTACGACGCCGCGAACACCGGCTACAACCCGGACGCGTCCCCGCCGACGACGGACCCGGAACTCGCGTGGACGTACGACGTCGCCGAGGCCGTGAACGCGCTCGCGGCGGGCGTCGGCCACCTGTACGTCGGCACCGACCACGCCGTCTACGCGTTCGAAGACGGCGACCAGCATCCGCGCTGGGACCGGGCCGCGAGCGGGTATCGAATCGCTGTCGGCCCGGACGTGGTTATCGCGGTCGGCCGCGGGATGGTCACTGCGTTCGCGGCGTCGAACGGCGCGCCGCAGTGGCGCCACAACGTCGAGCACCGAGTCTACGGGGTGCTCGTTGACCAGCGGACGGCGTACGTCGGCGTCGACGACCGACTCGACGCGTACGCGCTCGACTCCGGCCGTCGCCGGTGGCGCGTGGAAACTGGCCCCGACACCTTCCCCGCGTTCGTCGGCGACCGCCTGCTCGCCGGTGCGTCGAACCTCACTGCGTACGAGCCGCGAGGCGCGCTCCGGGGCGACCTCGCGGACGCGCCGACACGCGTCTGGACGTCTCGCGACGTGTTCGGCCCGACGCGGCCGGTCGTCGCCGGCGACCACGTCCTCGCGGGGGAGACCACCTGCTTCCAGACGGAGACCTGCGGCGTGAACGTGGTTTCGCCGGACGGCACCCGCGAGCACCACGTCGAACTCGGGAACAGCGCGGGAAGCATCGCCAGCGACGGCGACCGCGCGTACGTCGTCTCCCTCTCGTACGGCGAGTCCGAGAACGGCTACGACGTCCCGGACTCTTCGACGCTGCACGCCATCGACGTCGACACCGCCGAGGAACGCTGGTCGTTCCGGCGGCCCGGCTGGTTCTGTCCGCCGGTCGTCGCGAACGACACCGTCTACGTCGGCGAGAGCGGGAGCACGCACGGCGACGGGAGCGTCTACGCGCTCGACACGGAGACGGGCGAGACACGCTGGACGTACCGCGAATCCGATGGCGTGAACGTCCTCGCTGCGGTGCGGGATACCCTCCTCGTCGGCACGGACGACGGCGGCGTCCTCGACCTCCGCTAGTCGGCCCCAACGTTTTCGCCGCGACCGAGCGAAGCCGCGAGTATGAGCGACGACACCGGCGACGAGCTGCGGTCCGCCGTGGAGTGCTTACGCGACGCCGAAGAACTCGTGGAGGGCGGCGACATTCAGGACCAGTTGTACGCGGAAGCCGAGACGCTGGAAGAACTCGCAGCGCGAGACCGCGCGCCCGACCAGCGCCGGCTCTCGGGCCACCGCCACACGCTCCGAGAGTTCCACGGCAGCGTCGACGAGGATGCCCGCGACCTCGTCGCGAGCGCGCTCGACCACGTCGTCAGCGTCGAGGATGCAGTGGGCGAAGGGTCGGGCCCCTGGTAGCCACACCGCACCTATTTCCCGGGCCACGTCGATACTCCACGCATGGTACGCGAAGACCTACGCGCGGCGAGCGACCACCTGCGAGCCGCTTCCGTCGCCGTCGATGACCCCGAGCACGAACAGCGCCTCTACGACCAGTCCGACGCGCTCGCGGAACTCGCGACGGCCGACGCCGGCCCCGACCACGGCCGCCTCGCCCGCATCACGCACGTCCTCGACGACCTCGCGGACGCAGTTGATGACGACGACGCCCGCGAGAGCATCGCCGACGCCAAAGCCAGCGTCGAAGCCTACCGCGAGACCGTCGAGGGCGTCTAAAATCCACTTTTTCCTGCGCTCGGTCGCTTCGCTCCCTCGCTTGCAAAAACTTGCGGAAAAAGCGCGGCGTCCTCCCTCCGGTCGTCCTTGCGCCCGCGCTCCCTGCGGTCGCGCGGTGAACGGCTTCGCTCGGGCTCTCCGAGCCGCTCGCTCGCCGATGCTCGTCAGCTATTGGGTCAATCAATCCCCGAGCATCCGGCGACCGAGCGGGCCGAAGGCCCCGGAGGGTCGCCGGTTCACTGCGTGAGCGAACGACGTGAGCGAACGCAGGCCGACGAGCGACTAAGCGCCGAAGGCGCGCTGGAGTGAGAAGTGCTTTTTCCGCAAGTTTTTGCCAGGGAGGCGCGCGCAGCGCGCCTCCCACAGCAAAAAGTGCGTTAACAGACCGGCTTCGGGTTCACGCCCATGGCTTCGAGTTGTTCGGTGTATTCGTCGTAGGCGGCTTGGATGGCGGCGTCGGCGGCGTCTTTGGCGGTCTGCCAGTCGGCGTCCTCGCAGACATCGTCGAGAAGGGCGAGCGCGCGCTCGCGCTGGTCATCGAGGTCGCCTTTGAGGTCGCGGAAGACGCTCGCAGTCTGGGGGTCGGCCTGGCCGACGAAGAAGCCCGTGAGCTGTTCTTTGGACTTCTCGGTGGCGAGGATGCGACCGACGAGTGCGCCGGCGCGTTCGACCGTGTCGTCGAGGCCGCGGAGGTACGCTTGCATGCCCGTGGCGTCGTCGTCGGGCTGGTAGTCGTCGAGTTCGGCGAGGACGGCGTCGGCGTGCTCGTCCTCCTCGGCGGCGGTGGTCTCGAAGACGACGGTCGCCTCGTCGTTGAACTCGTCGGCGGCCCACGCGTGGAATGTCTGCGCGGCGACGTGTTCGGCGTCGGCGGCGGCTTCGAGAACCGGGCCAGCGTCCATCTCGCCGCCGGTGGCGGCGTACAGTGACTTCGAGGAGCCGAGTCGCGAGAGCGCGGTCTCGTTGTCGTCGCGGACCGCGTCGAGGAATTCGCTCGGTGTCATGGCGCGACGTAGTGGCTGCTGGGGCTTGTATGCTGTCGTCGCGGCGAACGGGAGAGGCGGCCCGCTGGCAGCGCCAGCAGGCCGACGAGGGGGAACACGGGGCGAGAGGGTCGCCCGAGCGTGTCGTCGGGCGGCCGGATGAAGTGGCTTGTGGCCGCGAAGCGGATAGCTGGCGCTGCCGGGCCGGAGCGCGCGAAAACACGAGTGTGGTGTCGGGTTACTCGCCCGTTTCGATGGGGGCGTCGACGAGGTTGCCCCACTCGGTCCACGAGCCGTCGTAGTTGGTGACGTCGTCGTAGCCGAGGAGCTCGGAGAGCGCGAACCACGCGATGGAGGAGCGCTCGCCAATGCGGCAGTAGGCGACGACTTCCTGGTCGTTCGTGATGCCCTCGGACTCGTAGAGCTCCGCGAGCTCGTCCTCGGACTTGAACGTGCCGTCGTCGTTGACCGTCGCGGCCCACGAGATGTTCTCCGCGCCGGGGACGTGGCCGCCTCGCTGGGCGGTCTCGTTGAGTCCCGGCGGTGCGAGGACCTCGCCGCTGAACTCCTCGGGGGAGCGAACGTCGACGAGCGGGATGCCGCGGTCGATGGCGGTCTCGACGTCGTCGCGGTACGCGCGGATGCCGTCGAAGGGACCGCGAGCCTCGTAGTCGACTGCGGAGAACTCCGGCTCCTCGTCGGTGGTCGGATAGTCGTTCTCCACCCAGTAGTCGCGGCCGCCGTCGAGGAGCTTGACGTCCTCGTGGCCGTAGTACTTGAACTGCCAGTAGGTGTAGGCGGCGAACCAGTTGGAGTTGTCGCCGTAGAGGACGACCGTGGTGTCCTCGCTGATGCCGTGGCTACCGAGAAGGTCCGCGAAGTCCTCCTTGTCGAGGATGTCGCGCTGGGTCTGGTCCTGGAGCTGGGTCTCCCAGTTGAAGCCGACGGCACCGGGGGCGTGTTCGTCGTCGTACGCTTCGGTGTCGACGTCTACTTCGACGAGTCGATACTCGGGGTCGTCACTCTGGAACTGGTCGAGGTGGTCCTCGACCCAGTCCGCGGTGACGAGTACGTCTTTGGCGTATTCTGCCATACACGTCCGTACAGCACCCACCCCCATAACTATCGGCCACCCCGGCAGGTTCCCCCGGGCATCGAGTTTACCGGCGAGGTTCGCCGCGATAGATGGCGGTTCCCGGTACGCTCGCCGGGTGTTAGCCATTTTATAGGCAACAAAATCCGCTATCTCGGAGTGACGGCGACAGCCGGGAGGCTAAGGCACGCGAACCCCTCGCCTCGACCATGAGCGAGGAATGGGTCGCGTCCGCGGACTGGCTTGCCGAACACCTCGATGACGTCGCCATCGTGGACGTCCGCGACGCGTGGGAATACGACGGCATCGGACACATCCCGGGAGCGGTCAGCATCCCGTTCGACGAATTCAGAGCAGAAGGCGGGCCGGAAGGAATGATGCCCGAACGCGACCACTGGGCGGAGTTACTCGGCGACGCGGGCATCGAGCGCGAGGACACCATCGTCGCGTACGACGACACGCACGGTGTGTTCGCGGCGCGCTTCCTCGTCACCGCGCTGTACTACGGCCACGACGACCTCCGCCTGCTCGACGGCGACTACAGCGCGTGGATGCGCGACCACGAGACCAGCAGCGACACACCCGACGTGGCGCCGGCTGACTACGAACCCGGCGAACCCCGCGAGGACGTGTTCGTGGACGCCGACGACGTGCTCGCGGCGACGGACGACCCCGACGCGGTGGTCGTGGACACCCGGGAGCCGGAGGAATACGACGAGGGCCACATCCCGGGCGCGGTGAACCTCGACTGGAAGGAGGTCGTCGACGACGAGACGCGCGGCCTGAAGTCGCGCGAAGAAATCGAGAGCTTGCTCGCCGAGCGTGGCATTACGCCCGACGAGCGGGTCGTGCTGTACTGCAACACCGCGCGCCGCATCAGCCACACGTTCGTCGTGCTGCGCTGGCTGGGGTTTCCGGACGTCGCGTTCTACGAGGGGAGCCTCACGGACTGGACCGAGCGCGGCCACTCCGTCGAGTAGTCACAGCCCTCTCGCGTAGTCACGGCCACTCATCGGGCAGCAGCGACACCTGCGTCCCGCGGTGTTCGTCCGCGAGCAGACTCGCGGCCTCGACGACGAGCGCGACGATGAGCGGCCCCGCGATGATGCCGATGGGGCCGACCGTGAGCAGGCCGCCGGTGAACCCGACGAAGTAGAGGCTCCCCGGGAGGTCGGCAGTCCGCCGGGAGAGCCGCGGGCGAACGACGACATCGGGCAGCCACGCCACCAGCACGCCCGCGACCACCACGACGAGGATGGCGCCGGTCACGTCGCCGATGCTCGCCCAGTAGAGCGCGACCGCGCCGACGACCAACGACGGCCCGACGATGGGAATGAACTGGAGGAGGCCCGCGAGCGCGGCGAGCGTGACGGGGTACGGGACGCCGAGCGCGAAGAACACGGGGAGCGCGATGACAGTCGTCGCGAGCGCGGTCACGGCCTGCAGGACGTAAATCGCGTACAGCGTCGCGCCCGCGCGGTTCGACAGCGAGCGCGCGACGTCGTGGTACGTTCCCGGAATCGTCGCGAGGAGCGCGCGCTCAGCGTCCTCGTGGGCGAGCAACAGCCCGAAGACGAGCATCCCGAACAGCGTGAGCTTCAACGCGAGCTCCGGGAGCGCGACCGCGGCGTCGACCGCGAACGCCGTGAGATACGAGAGCGCGGCGTCCGTGACGAGCCCGACCTCGATTGTGTACGTGTACTCGTAGAACGCCAGCGTCAGGCTCTCCGGGAGTCCTTCGAGCGCGCGGAGGCGCCGGTCAGCGCGCTCGGTGAGCACGTAGAGGCCGGTCGCGACCGGCACGAAGACGGCCAGCGACGCGAGCACGGCCGTCGTCGCGCTCGACCACCACGGCGGCAGGCCAAGTCGCTGGACGCGGCGGTGAATCGGCACGAGGAGGTACGCGACAGTGACCGCGAAGAACACCGTCCCGAACACGGCACCGAGGAGCAACGCGGCGACGACGAGGAGGACGGCGAGCACGGCAGCTAGTGTCGTGGTTCGTGACGGTGGCACACCGAGCAGTACCGCAGGAACTGTCAAAAGCGTTCGGCGCGGCGGCCGACGCGAGCCATCCTCACCCCATACCTATCTTCCACCCCTACTTTTAGGCTTAGTGGCCGTTAGCGGCCGCGTTACCAGACATTTGGCAATAATCCCTTTCCGCGTCAATAGCCGTTTATCGAACATGACTGACAGTGGGGCCAGCGGGACGCGGGGGCGGCAGCGAGTGCTCGTGCTCGCGATGGTCGTCCTGTTCGCGGCGAGCGCGGTGACGGCGGGCGTGGGTTCAGTAGCGGCGGGGAGCACGGCAGAGGCGACGGCGGACGCGTCCGAACAGAACCCAATCAAGTTCGTGTACGTCAACGCGAGCGCTGACGCCGTCACGTTCGTACGGGCGGACGGCACGCAAGTCAGGACAAGCAAGAGTGCTGATGCTGTCGGCCCGATGACCGACCTTGATAGCGACGGCTTGCTCGAAGCACCGTACGTGACTGACCAAGGAAAGCTCCGAACAATCGATATAAACGGCGAGTCTCGTTTGTTAGACAGCAATATACCGTATTCGAGCGCGAAAGTTGGTGTTGGAGACTGGACTGAAGATGGAAAGCCAGAAGTTCTCTATCCGGGGCCGAACAACAAATATATCCATTACGTGAACGTCTCCGGAACGCCGACGAGGGTGACACAAGAGAAGGCGAAGTCCGTGCTCGGCGTCGCTGACTTCGATGGGGACGGCGGAAAGGACATCGTATACATCGGCACGTCATCCGGGAACCTCCACTACTACGACGGTCGCAGCGCTACAGACACGGAATACCAGGGGTTTTCTTCGGGCCACACTGCCGGTGCGCCCGCGGACGTCTACCAGAACGGGCCCCTGTGGGTGCCCGCGATAGATGGCAGCGGATACCCCGAAATCGCGGATAGCGACGGGAACGTCCAGCAATTCCGTCAGAACAGCAACAATACGAAAAAGACGCCAGTCGCGGCTGTTGACTGGGCAGGCGACGAAACCCTTGAAATCCTCCACCTGCAGGGCAGTGAGTTGGCGTATACAAATTCGACAGGGGCGGTGCGGAAGATAGAGAATGCGAACGGCGCGACGATGGGCGCTACCAAAACTGCGGGCGTCGCACGCGTCGCCAGCTACCCCTCGAACCTCTCAGTGAAGGACTTCGAGGCAAATGCAACCGACGACCAGAACGTGACGGTGAACGTCACGACGAACCAGAACCTCTCGAAACTCAACGTCACGCTCAGCGGCCCCGAGAATGCGACGCTCACGCTCGAAAAGGACGACTTCGAGCAGACGGGGACGAACCCGTACTCGTACACCGCGACTTACGACGGCAGCACGGACGGCGAGTACACGGCCACGGTCGAACGCGCGGCGTCCGCCGGCGACAGCGTCTCGTCGGCAGGCATCGACACCGCGAGCGTCGACGCGGTCGCACCCGTGCTGCACTCAGTGAACCTCACCGACGCGGACGGGAACAGAGTCGTCGGGGCGGGCGACACCATCGAGGTGAGTGCGAACGCGACTGGCGACGTCGACACGGTGACGACGAACCTCTCGGCGTTCGATGCGGGCAACGACGTCAGCCTCTCGCACGAGAGCGGTGACACGTACAACTGGACTGGCGTCGTCGGCGAGAACGCGACCGATGGCGACCAGGCAGCGAACGTGACGGTCAGCGACGGTCAGGGAAACACCGACAGTAACGAGACTGGCACGCTCACCGTCGACACCGGCGAGCTGTCGGTCGAGCTCAACGACAGTCGCACGGTCGCCGCCGACGAGTCAGTCGAGTTCTCGCCGGAGTCCGTGGAGAACGCCAGCGGCACCGTCGACTACGAGTGGGAGTTCGGCGACGGTGCGGGCGCGTCCGGCGAGACGGTCACCCACACGTACGACGCCGCGGGCGAGTACGTGGTGAACCTGACCGTCAGCGACGGGACGGGCGACAGCGCAAACGCCTCGACGAACGTGACGGTGAAAGAGCCGCCAGCCATCGAGTCGGTGGACCTCGTCGATGCGACCGACGGAAACGGCATCGTCGTGCCCGGCGACCGTATCGAGGTGGCCGCGAACGTGAGCGGGGAGGTCAATACGGTGGCTGCGGACCTCTCGGCGTTCGACGCGGGAACGGTCGACCTCAGTGAGAGCGGCGAAGTGTACAACTGGACTGGCGAGGTCGGGGTGAATCCGACCGAGGGGAATCAGTTCGCGAACGTGACGGCGAGCGGTGACGCGGGCGACAACGCCTCGATGGACACGAACGCGCTGGAAGTCGACACGGACGAACTCTCCGTCGCCCTCAACGACAGTCGCACGGTGCAGGTCGGCGTGGAGTACGAGTACTCGCCGAAATCAGTGGACAACGAGACGGGAGAGGTCACCTACAACTGGACGTTCGCCGGAACAGATGAACGCACTGGCAAGTCGGTCAACTACACGTTCGACTCGACGGGCACGTACGCGGTCGAACTGAATGCCAGCGACGGGTCACGTGACACGGCGAGCCCCTCCACAGAAGTGACCGTGAACGACGACAGTCGGGTTGTGGAGGCAGTAAACGTCTCCGACGAGACGGACGAGAACGGCGTCGTCGTTCCTGGTGACGCGGTCTACGTGAGCGCGAACGTGACCGGTACCGTCGACGCGGTAACCGCCGACCTGTCCGCATTTGGCGCGAACAGTAGCGTCGAACTCACACCCGCCAGCGGGAGCACCTATAACAGAACAGTCGACATCGACGACAGCGCGACCGACGGCAATCACTCGGTGGTGGTGACCGCGACGGGCGAGTGGGGCGAGACTGACTCGGCGGAGACGGACGCGCTCACCGTCGACACTGACGAACTTTCGGTGGCGCTCGACGACAGCCGCAAGGTGCAGCTGGGAGAGACGTACGAGTACGCGCCGCACGTGAGCAATGCGACCGGCGACGTCACGTACGACTGGACGTTCGGCGGGAGCGACGAACGCACCGGCGAGCGCGTCGATTACGCGTTCGCCGAGACGGGCAACTACACAGTCGAACTGAACGCCAGCGACGACTCCCGCGACACCGCGAACGCCTCGATGGCAGTCACGGTGGTCGACGAGCCGATTGTCGAGTCGGCGAGCGTCTCCGACGAGACGAATCGGAACGGCATCGTCGCACCCGGCGACGTTGTCGAAGTGACGGCGACCGTGAGCGGCGACGCTTCGTCGGTGGTCGCGAATCTCTCGGCGTTCGGCCGGAACGATAGCGTCGAGCTCACACCCGCGAGCGGCAACACGTACAACCGGACCGTCGCGGTGGATTCGAACGCAACGGACGGCGGGCAGGCGGTGACGGTAGCCGTCACGGGAAGCGACTACACCGACTCGGCGGAGACCGGCACGCTGACCGTCGACACCGGGACGCTCGACGTGTCGCTGAGCGACAGCCGAACCGTGGACGTGGGTGAGGAGACCGAGTACTCGCCGGCGGCCGTGAACGACGCGGTTGGCGACGTCGACTACGAGTGGGAGTTCGGGTCGAGCGCGGTCGAGAGCGGGAAGACCGTGATGCACGCCTTCGATTCGGCGGCCACGTACGAGGTGACGCTGACTGCGAGTGACGGCTCGAACGACACTGCGAGCGCGTCGATGAAGGTGGAGGTCGTGTCGAGCACGACGGCGAACGACCAGGCCACGGACGACGATTCGACGGGCGGCGGAACTGGCGGGTCGGGCAACTCCGGCGGGAACACCGACCCCACGACGGAGTCGACGACCGGGACCACGACCGGCGAGACCACACAGCCGGCGACGAGCACAGAGCCGGCGACGAGCACAGAGCCGGCGACGAGTACGCAGCCGACGACTGAGAACGTGGAGACGACCGAAGCGGCGACCGCGACGAGCGGGACGGTCGGCCAGACACCGGCGACGAGCGAAACCGACGACGGAACGAACCCCGGGAACCCCGGCGCTGACCAGACGCCCGGCGAGGCACCGGGCTTCGGCGCGGTGGCCGCGCTGCTCGCGCTCGCTGCGGCGGCGGGGCTCGCGCTCCGGGAGTGAGCGCCCGCACTGCCCGAAGCGACGGCCTTTTCTACCACAGCGAGAAACAACCAGGTAATGAGACGGCGCGATTACCTCAAAACGGCCGGCGCCGGCGTCGCGGGCCTACTGACTGCCGGCTGCTTGCAGGTCGACGAAGGCGAGCAGACCAGCACGACCGAGGAGACTACAACCACCGCCGAGGGGACGACGACTGGCACGACCAGCGAGTCGACCGAGCCGCTGACGGTCGCGACTTACGACTCGTTCTTCGGCGACGAGGGCACCGCGGGCCGCTGGCTGAAAGACCAGTGGGAGGCCGACCACGACACCGAAATCGAGTACACCGCGCCGAGCAACGGCATCAACGAGTTCATCCAGCGCACACAGCAGGACGCGGGCATCGACGCCGACCTCTTCGTCGGCCTGAACACGCCCGACCTCGTGCGCGTCGACGAGTCGCTGCCCGACACCGACCTCTTCGACGACTTGCGCAGCGACCTCGACAACGACGACGACGTCAAGGAGAGCCTGGAGGTCGACCCCGAGAACCGCGTCGTCGCCTACGACACGGGCTACATCACGCCCGTCTACGACAGCACCGAAATCGACAATCCGGAGACGTTCGACGCGCTCCTCGAACCCGAGTACGAGGGGACGCTGCTCGCGCAGAACGCCCAATCGAGCGACCCCGGGCTGGCGTTCCTCCTCTGGACGATTCACGAGAAGGGGCCGGACGGCTACCTCGACTACTGGGAGGAACTACTCGCCAACGACGTCCGCGTGCTCGACGACTGGCAGCCCGCGTACAACGCGTTCCTCGAGGGTGAGCGCCCGATGGTCGTCTCCTACTCCACCGACCAGGTGTACTACAACAGTGAGGAGGAGCTCCCACACCACCAGATTAGCTTCCTGAACGACCAGGGGTACGCCAACCCCGAGACCGTGGGGCGGTTCGCCGGTACCGACCAGCCCGAGACCGCCGCCGACTTCGTGGACTTCGTGCTCACGGACGAGGCGCAGGCGAACGTCGCTCAGAAGAACGTCCAGATTCCCGCGACGACCACCGCGTCGCTCCCCGAGGGGTACGCCGAGTACGCCAAGGAGCCGCCCGAGCCGGTCACGTTTACCTCCGAGGAGCTCGCAGGGAACCTCGACGAATGGACCGAGTCGTGGGCCCAACTGGTCGCGAGCAACTGACGCGCGTGACCGACTGGCTGTCCGGCGCGGTCGGCTGGCTCGCCGACGACGCGGACCGACTAGTCCTCCCAGTGGTCGGCGCCGGGACGGTACTCGTGCTGGCGGTCGTCTTCTACTATCCGGTGTGGACGGTGTTCGTGGAGGCGTTCGGGAACGCCGCCGAACCGATTCGGGACGTGCTCGAGAGCGAGTTCTACATGGGCGCCGCGCACGGCCTGTTCGCGCACCCCACGCAGGTGCCCGGCGACGTGCTCGCGTGGCTGGCGAGCGTGCGCGTGCACACCGCGTGGACCGGATTTGTCCCCAACATCTGGGTCTCGCACCCCGGCGTGCGGAAGGGATTGTTCGGATTCACGGCGTGGCAGGCGTTCCTGTCGACGCTCGCGCGCGTCGCGCTCGGGCTGCCGGGCGCGTACGTGCTTGCGCGCTTCGAGTTCCCCGGTCGGCGCACGCTGCAGTCGCTGACCATCCTGCCGTTCGTTCTCCCCTCCATCATGGTGGTCGCGGGGTTCTTCGCGACGTTCGGGACGAACGGCACCCTCAACGGCGTGCTGACGACCCTCGGGCTGGGGAAGGTCGAACTGCTGTACACGCTGGAAATCGTGGTGCTGGCGCACGCGTTCTCCAACGCGCCGCTGGTCACGCGGATGGTCGCGTCGGCGTGGGAGAACGTCGACGCAAGCGCCGTCGAAACTGCGCGCTCGTTGGGCGCCAGCCCGTTGCGGGCGTTCAAGGACGTTGTCGCGCCCCAATTGCTGCCGGCGCTGGCGGCGAGCGCGGTGCTGACGTTCGTGTTCACGTTCATGACCTTCCCCATCGTGCTGGGCCTCGGCGGGCTCCAGTTGGCGACGGTGGAGGTGTGGCTGTACGCGCGCGTCCAGCAACTCGACTACGAGACCGCGGCCGCGCTCGCCACGCTCGAAACCGTCGTCTCGCTCGGGCTGACGTACGTCTACCTGCGCTACGAGGCGCGGCGCGCGGGCGGCGGTGCAGGTAAGCCACTTCCCCGCGACCGGCTGTTCGACCTCGATACGAAGGACGTCCGGAGCGCGCTCGTGCGCGCCGGCATCGGCGTCTACGGCGTCGTCGTCGCGCTCGTCTTCCTCGCGCCGCTGGTGTCGATGGTGCTGACGAGCGTCGGCGGCCTCGAGAGCCCGACCCTGGAGTGGTGGCGGTTCCTCCTCGAACGGCAGGCCGGGAGCCGCACGCAGCCGTCCGTCGCGGTGCGGAACTCGCTGCTGTTCGGCGTCGGCGCGCTCGCGCTTGCGCTGCCGATGGGGGTCGTCATCGCGGCGTTCTCCGCGCGCGGTGGTCGCGGCCGGAAGGTCGCCGACGCGGTACTGATGGCGCCCATCGCGGTCTCCGGCATCGTCGTCGGCTTCGGGATGTTGCAGTCGCTTGTGTTCGGTGTGGAACTGTTCGGCTACCGCGTCAGTGTCGTGGGTGCGGCCGTCGTCGTCGCGGCCCACGCCATCGCGGGCTACCCGTTCGTCGTGCGGAACGTCGCGCCGATGCTGGCGGCCGTCGACGACCGGCTCGTGGAGTCCGCGCGAGCGCTCGGGGCGAGCCGCGCGCGGGCGCTCTACGACGTCGAACTGCCGCTCGTGTGGCCGGGCGTCCTCGCGGGCGCGGCGTTCGCGTTCGCGCTCAGCATCGGCGAGTTCGACGCTACTGTCCTGCTCGCCGGGGAGAACGCGTACACGATGCCGGTGGCGCTGAAGCGCTTCCTCGTGGACCGAGCGGCCGGCCCGAGCGTCGGCCCCGCCGCCGCGATGGGCACCGTCCTGCTGGTTGTCACTGCCGCCAGCTTCGTGGTCATCGACCGCGTCGGCGAGAGGTACCGGCCATGACGGACCTCCAGCTCGACGACGTGACGCGCGCGTTCGGCGCGACGACCGCCGTCGACGACGTCTCCCTCGACGTCGGGGACGGCGAGTTCTTCACGCTCGTCGGGCCCTCCGGCTGCGGGACGACGACGACGCTGCGGTTGATTGCGGGGTTCGAGCAGCCCGACAGCGGCGACGTGCGCTTCGGCGGCGACTCCGTCTCCGGTGTGCCCCCCGAGGACCGCGATGTCGGCATCGTCTTCCAGAGTTACGCGCTGTTCCCGCACATGAGCGTCGCGGAGAACGTCGCGTACGGGCTGCGGTTCCGCGACCCGCCGGAAGGACAGACCACGGATGAGCGCGTGGCGGACCTGCTGGACCTCGTCGACCTGGCGGGGTTCGAGGACCGCGACCCCGAGGAGCTGTCGGGGGGCCAGCAGCAGCGGGTGGCGCTGGCTCGCGCGCTCGCGCCCGAGCCCGACGTCCTCCTGCTGGACGAGCCGATGAGCGCGCTGGACGCCCGGCTCCGGGAGCGCCTCCGGGTACAGGTCAAAGCGATTCAGTCCGAGCTGTCGATTACGACAGTGTACGTCACGCACGACCAGAGCGAGGCGCTCGCGATTTCGGACCGCGTCGCCGTGCTGAACGCGGGCCGCGTCGAACAGGTCGGCGAGCCCGAAGCGGTCTACCGGGAGCCGGCGTCGCGGTTCGTCGCGGAGTTCGTCGGCGACAACAACGTCTTCGACGGCGAACCTCCAGTCGAAACGGAGGGGTGTTCAGTTCGTGTCGGCGATACGACGTTCGACGCCGGCGAGCGCATCGACGGCCGCACGACGGTCTGCGTGCGCCCCGAGTCCCTTCGCTTCGACTGCGAACAGAACCAGTTCGCGGTGCGCGTCGAGAGCGTGGAGTTCCTCGGCGACGCCTACCGCGCACACTGCGACTGGGACGGGCGGGAAGTCCTCGTGAAGAGTCGCGACGAGCCACCAACGGGAGAAGCAGTGCTCGGGTTCCGGCCCGAGGACGCGACACTACTGTGAGCCTCGGGGGCCGCGTTTCGCTACGTTAGGGTGCGACGCCGACGGTCAGCAACGTCCCGTACGTGCGGTAACGCTCAACCATGTCCTCGCGCGTCTCGAAGCCCTCGTAGGGGAACTCCGCGGCGGGCGGAATCTCGACGTCGCGGTCCGGGACGTTGTCCTGTTCGGCGACGTGGAGACCCGCGTCCCGGAACGCCTCCCGGTACCGGCCCTTGTCCCAGCGGGTCATCTCCACGGTGATGTTCTGCTGCCAGTCGTGGCTGTGGACGTTCTCCTCGTAGTAGTTCACCGCACAGTAGAACGTCCCACCGGGCTTCAGCACGCGCCGCACCTCCTCGAGCGTCTCGTGGGGGTCGCTAGCGTAGTAGAACGCCTCCATGCTGAACACGTGGTCGACGCTGTCGTCGGCGAACGGCAGGCTCCCGAAGTCCCCGACGACGTAGCCGATTTGCGGGTCCTCGGTGTACGACTGGGCGTTGCGCGCCATCTCGGGTGCGCCGTCGAGCCCGTAGCCGCGGGCGATGCCGCGCTCGCGGAGCGCGCGCAGCGCGTACCCGCTCCCGGTGCCGAGGTCGAGGACGTAGTCGTTGGCCTCGACGGGCATCCGCGCGAGCACGTGCTTGGCGGTGTGCCAGTGTCGCTCCTCCATCCCCTTGTCGCGGCCCGACGCCGCCCACTCGTCGAACTCCTCGCGAACGCTCATGGAAGACGGAACGGCCGCCGCGGGCAAAAACCCGCAGGAAACTGGTCGGTCGCCCGCACCCGCAGACGTTTTCCCGGCCGTGCACGAGACACCGGTATGGTCGGCCGAAGCAAACGGTACCGGGTCGCGGACACCGCCCAGCAGGTCGTCGGCGGCTTTCTGCTCGCGGGGCCGTTCGTCGTCACCGAGGAGGTGTGGCTGCTCGCCAGCCGCATGGGGTGGTTCCACGTGCTCGCGACCGTCGTCATCGTCTTCGGCATCGGCTACGGCGCGCTCTACGAGGCCGACGACGACCGCGACCCCGACCGCGAGGCCGAGGTCGCCGGCGTCCCGATTCGGTTCGTCTCCCTGATGGGCGTCTCCTACGGCTCCGTGCTCGTGCTCGCGATAGCAGTCACCGCGCCCACGACGTTCGCCGGCCAGCTCGACCTCGGAACCGCGCTCCCGGAGGTCGCGGCGCTCACCGCGAAGTCCGTCTGCGTGGGTGCCATCTTCAGCGTCGTCGGCGCCGCGACCGCCGACAGCGTGTTCTGACGACGGGTGGAGGGCGCAGGCGGCGTTGCGCTCCCCGACCCCGAAGGTTAAGGCTGCGTGGGCGCTTTCCTGCGGTATGGACTACGACCTCGCCATCGACGGAGCGCCCGACTCCGTCCCGGGCGGCACCGTCGTACTGCTGCTCCACCCGAGCACCGGCGAGACCGACCGCATGGACACCGACTTCCTGAAGACCGACACCGACCACTTCCTCGTCGTCTCCACGCGCACGACCGCCCGCGAGGTCACGCAGAAGCTGGAGTACTACGACGTCGACGAGGACAGCGCCGAGATTCTGGACACGCTCTCCGTCGACCGCGGCTACTCCCGGCGGGGCGCCAGCCACATCCACTACGTCTCCGCGCCCGACGACGTCGACGGCATCCTCGCGGCCGTCGAGCAGTTCCTCACCGACAACCCCGGCAAGCGCCGCATCAGCCTCGACTCGCTGACCGAGCTCGCGTACTACGCCGACGAGGACCGCGCGCTCGACGCGCTCGGCCGGCTCGGCGACCTCCTCGACGAACACGACGCCGTCGCGCTCGTCCACGTCTCTCGGGAGGTCCACGACGACGACGTCATCGACGCGTTCCGTGGGGAGAGCGACGTCGTCGTCGAACTCGACGAGGACGGGAACGTCGCCGCCGAGTACTGAGAAGAGTTACGCCGCGTCGTTCGCGTCCGACACCGCGTCCGCATCGAACACTTTCTGCGCCCACTTCACCGCGTAGCTGGCGCCGTGGCGGCGGTACGCGAGCGTGTCCAGCGCGGCGAACGGCGCGGGCAGGTCGACGTCGTGTTTGACGGCGCTGCACGCCAGTTCCGCGGCGTCCGAGAACGACGTCTCGCCGCGCGCGATTTCCCGCGGGAGACCGTCGAGGCGGCCGGTGACGCGCTCGCCGGCGTCCACCCACGCCCCATGGAGGTCGGGGTAGTCCTCGTCCCACGATTCGAATTCCTCGCGGGTGTGGAGACCCCGGTAGGCGTCGCAGCACGCCGACGCGAGTTGGTAGACCGACGCCGGGTCGGCGTCGACCGCGTCGTCGAACGCGCGGTACTCCTCCGCGAAGAAGCCGACGAACTGCTCGGGGAGGTCCAGGCCCGCTTCGACGAGCGCTTCCGCGACGAGGAAGTCCGCGAACGCCTCGGGCGTCCCCTCGATGCGCGCCTTCACGAAGACGACTGGTGGGTCAGTCTGGGTCGTCCACGCGACCGCGCCGTCGCCGGGCGTGCCGAAGACGAAGTCGCTGGACGCCAGGCGGTAGAGAATCTGTGGGGCGTCCGCGGGGAGCCAGTCGGCGTCGTACTCGCTGGGCGACAGCGAGTCCACGAGCAGCGCGAGGTCGTCGCGGTGCTCTGGCGGGAGCGTCTGGAAGTCCCTGTCGCAGTCGAGGACGATGGCCTCCGGCGCGTACGCCTCCCGGACCGCCGCGAGGTCGCCCGCGAGGTCGCGCTGGGAGAACATCTACGCGACGTTGACGACGATAATCAGCGACAGAACGGCTGCGAGAGCGACTGTGCCGACGACGTACTTCGTTGCCGTACTCATACGAAGTAGTTCGCCCGCGGCGACTTAAATTGCGGTCGTTCGCCGCCGTGGGAGGGCGAATCGAAACTACTCCGCGGGCGTCTTCGCGCCGTACGCGCGCCACGCGCCGGACTTGAAGCGAACGAAGTTGACGGCCGCGCGGACGTACATGTCGCCGAGGATGGCCGCGAAAATGGCCGACAGGCCGAGGCCGAGCCCCGGCGAAATCGCGGGAACCGAGAGCGGACCGAGCGCGAACGGGCCGACGACGAAGCTCGCGGGGAGCGCGACGAACGCCAGCGGGAGGCGGACGAGGTACGTGCCCACGATGCCGCCGTAGAACGGCCAGCGAGTGTCGCCGGCGCCGCGGAGGCCGCCGCGGAGCGTCCGCGCGACGGAGAAGCCGGCGACGCTCAGCCCGAAGACGCGGATGAACGTCACCGTGAGGTCGACGTTCGTCGCGCCGAACACCTGCGCGATGGGCGCCGCCGCGAGGAAGATGCCGGCGCCGATGAGCAGCTGCGTGACGAGCGCGATGCGCAGCGTCTGCCAGCCGTAGTCGGCGGCCTCGTCCGGGTCGCCCGCGCCGAGGCGCTGGCCGACGAGCGTGCTGGAGGCCGTCGCGTACCCCCACGCGGGCATCAGCGCCAACAGCATCACGCGACGGCCGATGGCGTACGACGCGACGACGGGCGTTCCGAGCACGCCGAGCACGAACAGGAACGGGAACCGGCCGAACGTTCGCGAGAGCCGTGTGCCCGCCAGCGGGAGCGCGACGCGGACAATTTCGCGGGCGACGCTCCAGTCCCACTGCTTGCCGCGGAGACGGAGCGTGACGCTCCAGCGGCCCGAAAGCAGGACGGCGAGGAAGACAACGCCGGCGAGCGTGTTCGCGATGGCGGTCCCCCACGCCGCGCCGACGACGCTGAGTTCGGGGAACCCGAACAGCCCGAAGATGAGCAGCGCGTTCAGCGCGACGTTCGTTGGCAGCGTCACGAGGCGGACGTACATCGGCGTCCGGGTGTCGCCGGCGCCCGCCAGCGCCCGTGCCGCGGTCATGCTCCAGAACCGGAACGCCACGGAGAGCATCACCACGCGGAGGTAGTCCGCGCCCAGCGCCGTCGTCTCCGCGTCGCTCGCGAGCAGACCGACGAGCGGCTCCGCGTACAGCCACGCCCCGACAGTAAGTGGGACCGAGAGCAGCAGCGAGAGCCACAGCGATTGCTTGATGGCGAAGTCGGCGTCCGCGTCCTCCTCTGCGCCCTTCAGTCGGGAGACGACGCTGATGGTGCCGCTGGTGAGCGCGAGCGCGAGCCCGAACGGGATGAAGTAGTACTGGAAGCCGAATTCGAGAGCGGCGACCGCAACGTCCCCGGCGGCGATGCTCACCATCAGGAAGTCCGTCGTTCGCAACACGGTGCGCAGGCCGCCGGTCACCATTGCAGGGAGCGCGAGGTCGAACGCCTCCTCGCCCTTCTTCCGGTCGACGAGCCCGAGCCACGCCAGCAACGCGGGGAACGCGGCGACGAGAGCCTCGACGCGACGACGAACGGTCATCTACTGGGGCGTCGCGTCGGCGCGGAAAACAACTTCGGCAGCCGGCAACCTTCCGTGGGTTCGACCGACCGGCGGCGGCTTTGGAGTCGGTCAGCCGTGGGTGCGAAGCGAGCGGGAAAACGAAAGGATGGGGTCGAAACGGGACTGCTCGCGCTACTCGTCGTCGGTCTCCCAGGCGTCCGGCACTTCGATGACGTATTGGCCGTCCTCCTGAAGCGCGATGATGTACTCCTGGCGGTCGTACAGCTCCATGAGGTTGAGCTCGTACTGGCCGGGCGCGACGATGCGGATGGACTCGAACTGGTCGTTGAGCTCCTGGCGGAGGTCCTCGAGGTCGGGGCGGTCTTCGGGGTCGTCGGGCTCCTTGACGACGCGGCCGTCGGACGGCGTGTCCGGCAGGGAGTCCTTGTCGACGACGGAACTCCGGGCGTCCGCTTGTGCGGCGTCCTCGTCGCCGGTCTCCGCGCTGGCGTCGATTCCCTCGGCGGACGTCTCCTCGGTCGGTTCGCCCCCCGTTTCGGGTGCGGCGGGGCTGCTCGCGTCTGGCTCGTCGGCTGCCCCGGATGCCTCCGTTTCGGGTGCACCGGGGTCGGTTTCGCCGTTGGGAGTGCTGGGCGTGTCGGCAGTGCCTGTGTCCGCAGTGTTCGAGGGGCCAGCAGTGTCGGCTGTGTTGGCGGCGTCCGCAGTGCCGGCGGTGTCAGTCGCGCCCGCGTCGTCGCCAGTCGTACGCGCTGCGGGGTCGGGGTCGCTGGTGACGGCATCCCGGACCTTGTTCGCGGCGCGGCCGACCGCGCCAGCGACGGACCCGCCCTCGCGTTCGGGCGGGTCCGGCGAGTCGGTGTTCGCGTCGGCGGGCGGGTCGGCTGGCTCGGACTCGGCGACCTCGCCGGGGTGGTACTGGAACTTGTTGCCGCCGCAGTCCGGGCAGCCCGACAGCATCTCCTTGGAGCCGTCCGCGAAGACGTGCCCGCAGTTCGTACACTGGTGAGGCATTACTTGCGGGAAACGAGCGCGCTGATGAGCGTCTCGTCCTTGTGGAGGGACTGAATCTGGTTCGCCGGTCCGACGACCGTGAGCTTCGACGTCGACTGCTTGCCCATCAAGCGGCCGAGCAAGCCCGTGTCGTTGGCCTCGGACTGCGGGAAGCTCTCGATTTCGATGCCGGAGAAGCCGTCAGGGTTGATTTCGCTCATCGTCACTTCGATGAGCTTCGACTCCTCGTCGGGCGTGAGACCGGCCTCCAGAACGACGATTTTGCCGTCGCGGACGCCGTCCAGAATCATCCGAATCTTCTCCATGGACGTCTTGCCGGACATCCGCTCGGCGCTGATGAGGTCGATTTGGACGCCGTCGCCCGGTCCGTCTTCGCTCGTGGTTTCAGGCATCGTTGGTCACCCGAAGTACTCCGCTATCTTCTCGTAGACTTCGTCCATGTTCTCGCCCTCCAGCGCGGAGAGCGGAATCGTCTCGTGCTGGGGGAACGCGTTCGACACGCGCTGGATGTTCGAGCCCTCGAGGTCGGTCTTGTTCGCGAGGATGAGCACCGGCAGGTCCCGGCTCTCGATGATGCCGATGAGCATCGTGTTCACCTGCGTGAACGGGTCCTCAGTGGAGTCCAGCACGTAGATGACGCCGTCGACGTCCTCGCGCAGCCAGTGCATCGCCTCCGCGACGCCCTCGGTGGCTTCGCGGGAGCGACGCACGGCCTCGTCTTTCTCCATGTCGTGTTCGAGGAACTCCGAGTAGTCGACTTTCGTCGTCACGCCGGGCGTGTCGACGATGTCGATGTTGACGGTTTTCCCGTCGCGGTTGATTTCGACGTTCTCCTTGCGGCGCGCGCGGCGCGTCTCGTGCGGGATGTGGCTCTCCGGGCCGACCGCGTCGCCGGTCCAGTCGCGAGCGATGCGGTTCGCGAGCGTGGTCTTGCCGGCGTTCGGCGGGCCATAAATCCCGATTCGTTTCGGTTCCGAGTCGTCGGCAAACAGGCTCGCCGACACCCGTGAGATGCTGTCTCTGAGTTCTGCGAACAGTCCCATCCTTGACCTCCATACGCACCCCGCGCCTTGTATGCTTGACGCAGGATACGGACGGTTGATAGGGGAGAGCCGGCGAGCGGACTTAAACTTACGTCAGACACATCGGCTGTGCGATACGTTCGGTGGCATCTCGACGGGAAGCGAGCGGGTGAGCAGAAGGCGAGTAGCGGACGAAGAAGTGGCTAGTGAGGGAATGACGGGGCAAGAGTGAGAGGTGCAAGAGAAGCAGGAGGGCTTGAGGAAGCCAGAGGGTTTGGGGAGCCGGAGAGCATGAGGGTCGAGTGACGGAGGAATTCGACCGGAGCCGCGTGAGGAGTGCTAACAGGAAAACCACGAGCCCCCCACCCCTTCGTTTCGAGTGGAGACGGGAGAAGCCGTAGACCAGGCGCGACAGAACGGGAGATTCAGACGGGAAAGCCACTAGTCCTAGACCAGACCACACCAACAAAATTCGGTTTAGGCTGGTTTGCGGTTATTGTTTCTGAGTATATGACTTAGTCTTTTCTCTATTCTAGAGACAATCCTGTTCTGGACCCCTCCCCCCGGTCCATGTCGCCGTTCCACTCGAAACGAAGGGGTGGGGGGCGGACCCCTGTCCCCCACTCCAACCCCCCTGTTTCCGATGGAACTCTCCAAGCCCCTGTCGAGAGCCCCAGTCGCCCGCTCGTCCTTCTGGAACGAATCTCGCGAAAACCGGCACCTGTCTCACACGCGCACCCGAAATACTCCCCCCGGACCTCTCCGACCTCGTCAGCCGTCGACTGGCTCCGGTGGGGCCCGACCCCGTAGCTAGTCTCGTCGTCGACCGACGTTCTGAACCTCCTCTTCTCTCGGCTCTTCTGACTCCCTTACGCTCTCTCGAACTCTCTCGTCGTGTTCTGCCAGACAGACGGTTCGTGTATCTAACTGGAATCCAGACCCGACGTTTTGCCGCTTGTCTGACCTCATCGAAACTTATTAGTCCCTCTCGTTTCCATTAGTTCATCTGCATCAACTGGAGCGCCCGGTCACTGAACCGCCTCGAACGCCCCGTTCGCGCCGGTCTGTGGCTTCCTCACTGTGCGCGGCGCTCTCCACACGAAACGAAGGGGAACCGCAAATCATGTCAGACGAACCGACAACGGACGGCCGACGCACCGCCGACCGGGACTTCGAGGTGGACCTCGACGACGTCCTCGAGGACGACGACGGCGACGAGGGTCTGTTCGACGACTTGCTCAGCGGCGAACCCATCTTCGAGAATAAGGAAGTGTTGCGGCCATCCTACACGCCGCACGAACTCCCGCACCGGAAAGACCAAATCAACAACATGGCGACGATTCTCGTCGCCGCACTGCGCGGCGAGACGCCGTCGAACATCCTCATCTACGGGAAGACTGGGACGGGGAAGACCGCCAGCGCGAAGTTTGTCAGCCAGGAACTCGAGAAGACCTCCCAGAAGTACGACGTCCCCTGCGAGGTCGAGTACATCAACTGCGAGGTCACGGACACCCAGTACCGCGTGCTCGCGCAGCTCGCGAACACGTTCATCGAGCAGAACCGCACGTTCATCGACGAGCGCGTCGAGGAACTCCAGGGACTCCGGGAAGCCGCCGAGGACGACCCGAGCGTGCTCGAGTCGGACGACGACAACGACTACCACCTCGACTTCGACTCCCCGGAAGCCGTCGACGAGCGCATCGAGGCGCTGCTGGAGGAAAAATCCGAGATGGACGACGTCCCGATGACGGGGTGGCCGACCGACCGCGTGTACGCGCGCTTCTTCGAGGCCGTCGACTACGTCGAGCGCGTCGCGGTCATCATGCTTGACGAAATCGACAAGCTCGTTGAGAAGTCCGGCGACGACACCCTCTACAACCTCTCGCGGATGAACTCCGAACTGGAGAACTCCCGCGTCTCCATCATCGGCATCAGCAACGACCTGAAATTCACCGACTTCCTCGACCCCCGTGTCAAATCCTCACTGGGCGAGGAGGAAATCGTCTTCCCGCCGTACGACGCCAACCAGCTCCGGGACATCCTCCAGCACCGCTCGGACGTCGCGTTCAAGCAGGACGCGCTCTCGGAGGACGTCATCCCGCTGTGCGCGGCGTTCGCCGCACAGGAACACGGCGACGCGCGCCGCGCGCTCGACCTCCTCCGGACCGCCGGCGAACTCGCGGAGCGTGACCAGTCGGACTCGGTCACCGAGGAGAACGTGCGGCGCGCGCAAGACAAAATCGAACTCGACCGCGTGGTCGAGGTCGTGCGCACGCTCCCCACCCAATCCAAGCTCGTCCTGTACGCCATCCTCCTGCTGGAGGACAACGGCGTCCACAACGTGAACACGGGCGAGGTGTACAACATCTACAAGACGCTGTGCGACGAGCTCGACGCGGACGTGCTCACGCAGCGCCGCGTCACTGACCTCATCAGCGAACTGGACATGCTCGGTATCGTGAACGCAGTCGTCGTCTCGAAGGGCCGCTACGGCCGCACGAAGGAAATCTCGCTGTCGGTCCCCGTCGAGGAGACCGAGGCCGTCCTCGAAGCGGACTCCCGCCTCAGCGACATCGAGAACGTCACCCCGTTCGTGCAGGCGCGCTTCGACAACTGAACGCCGGTCAGCTCTCCACCTCCATCGACGCCCACGCCGACCCCCTTCGTTTCCCGTCCACACCCCACGACGACGTAGCCACACCTGTCCACTCGAAACACTCCCGAATCGAGACGCAAAAGCGAAGCCTCAGTCCCCCTTCCCGCAGAAGGGAAGTCGAACGGTCGGTTCCCGCCGTCGACAATCAGTCGCTCGGGTACGACTCAGTGGCCGTCTCTCTGGGACTCGTGGCGCCGACGTGCGGAACGGCGACCCGGTACAGCGCGTACACGAGCAGCACGAGCAGCGCCGCGACGACCAGTGCCGTCCGGATGTTCGGGTCGATGGTCGGCTGAGCTATCACCTCTCCCGCGTCGTTGGTCACGGGCGCCGCGCCGCGGGGCGCGCCGTCCAGCGTTTCTAGCAGGCCGGTGACGACGACGCCGAGCAGCAGCAAGCCGCCGCTCAGCGCTATCGCGAGCCTGTCCGCGAGGTCGACGTCGTTGGATTGCATCTGTTGTCACCTCCTAACCGAGTAGGTACTTCAGGCGCGGGCGGTTCTGGACGAACTCGGTGCGCTCGATGATGGCGTCGAGACCGTAGTAGCGGCCCGCTGCGAACACGATTATCGTCACGAACAACAGCAACCCCATCAGGTCGCCGTTGACGAGCCCGTTGCCGAAGCCGGCGTTCCCGACCCAGAACAGGCTCATGAAGAACACGCCGAAGAACGACGCGAGCCGGACGAGCACGCCGAACATGAGCCCGAGCCCGATGGCTGCCTCGCCGAGTGGCACCAGCGCTTCGAGCAGCGCCGGGAACGTCGACCCCATCCACGTCGCGAGCGGGCCGAGAACGGTCCCGTCCATGCCCTGCAGGTATATCGGGCCGTACGAGTAGCTCAGTCCGCTGTCGAGAAGCTTCCCGAGCCCGGAGTGGAAGAACCACCAGCCGGTGAGTACGCGAAGCATCGCGACCCAGTACGCCGCCCACGGCCCCGAGAGTTCGAAGCTGACGTCGTTCCTCAAGGGGGTAGCCGCGTCGTATGACATTCCCATCACCTCACGTGTGGAGGTAGCCGCTGGACCCCTATAACCCGGGCTGCGATTCCAGCACAGTAAGACGCGTTCCCAGAATCTGAGAACGACGTTCCCGGACTCTGAAAATCGGACCACCAGTTAACTCTCCGCACTTCCGAGAGTCGGATGATGCGTGCTCCGCTCGGGACGGACGAGACGCCCGAACTCCAGGCCGTCCTCGACGCCCTGGATGACGAGGGATGCAGACGCATCATCGAGACGCTCGACGAGCCGATGGCGGCCAAGGAGCTCTCGGAGGCGTGTGACATCCCGCTGTCGACGACCTACCGGAAGCTCGAACTCCTCACGGACGCCGCGCTTCTCGAGGAGCGAGCGGTGCTCCAGCCGGACGGCCACCACACGACGGAGTACGACCTCGTCTTCGAGGAGGTCGTCATCCAACTCGACGACGACCGCACGCTCGACGTCGGCGTCACGCGGCCGTCGCAGTCCACGGACGAGCGTCTCGAAACGCTCTGGGCGGAGGTGAGCAAAGAAACATGACACACTACTTGCCAGTCGTCGCGTTGAAAACAATCACGCTCGCGCTCGGCGGCGCCGTCACGTACTTCGCGCTGAAAGCGTGGAAGCGCACCGGGTCGCCGGCGCTGCGGTCGCTCGCCATCGGCTTCGGGTGCGTCACCCTCGGGTCGCTGCTCGCGGGTATCGCCGACCAGGTGCTCGCCGTCGACCGCACGCTCGCAGTACTGACCGAGAGCGCGCTCACGGCCGTCGGATTCGCGGTCATCGTCTACTCGCTGTACGTCGACTGATGCCCTCGTCTGCTCGCTGCGAGCCAGAGCTACTCGCGCGCGTGAGGCTACTCGCGCGCGTGAGAGAACTGAGAAGACCGGAACGTCGCGCGCGTGAGAGAACTGAGAAGACCGGAACGCGAGTACTACGTCACTGGCGAGAGGGCGACAGCCGACGTATTCGTCGCCGACGGCCCGGATTCAATGGTTCCGGGTCCGGCCACGCCCCCGTTACTTGTATCGGCGTCGAGCGTCGTCGTGCCCGGCGTGAGGGTGCCGGCGAACGTCAGGCGCACCCACCCGAGGTACGGGAGGCGGTACTCGGCGGTCCCCTTCACCCACGCGGGCTTGACCGGGCTGGAGATGCCGCGCGCTTGGTCGTAGTAGTCGTTCGTGACCGAGTTGTCGCCTTTCGTGATGAAGCCGGCGTGGGGCGCGGGGCAGTTCCGGAGCTCGTCGCAACTGCTGGCGTCGACGTAGTCGGGGTTGGCCTTCGCGAACCAGTTCTCGCCGTCGTCCACCCAGAGGTGCGCGCGGTGTATCACCGGCGTCTCCCGCGCGTTCCCGTACGGCTTGTAGACGATGACGTCGCCCAGCCCGCCGACCTGTCGGTAGTCGTGTCCGACGGCGTCCTGGTGGGTGACGACGCCGGTGTCAGCGGTGGCGTACTCGGGGGCGAAGCGTTGTTCTTCCATCACGAACACGAGGTCGCCCTTCTCCATGTTCGGCTGCATGCTGCCGCTCTCGACGGCGACCAGCGGCGGCCAGACGCCGCTGACCGCGAACAACAGCAGGCCGACCATGGCGACGGTGAGCGCGCTGCTGGCGGCCTCGCGGACGAACATCACGGCACCGTGGTCGGTGCGGAGGAACCAGACGAGCGCGGCCCGCGGACCGCCGCGGGGGTCGGGCACGTCGTCGCCGTTGGTCATCTACTCGGTGTTCGCCGCTCCCGCGTTTCAACTTTCCCCTCGCGGACCGCCACCCTTTTGCTCGCGCTCGCCGTGCTGACGTGGTGTGCCACGAGAACCCCCGGTGCGGGTCGTCCGCGAACTCACTAGTCGGGGGTACAACGCGGAACGCGAGGCCGTGACGCTGCTCGCGGGCGCGAGCGACCCCGCGGTCGCGGTCGAACGCGCGGTCGACGCCGCGCCCGACGACGCGCTGACGCTCACCACCGACCACGTTCGCGAGGTGCTCGACGACGCGACGCCGAGCGCTTCCGGGACGGCGGGCGACACGGCAGCCGGCGAGGCGACAACTACCGAGACAACCACGGCCGACACGACC